>JBNMLZ010000092.1:0-8254 GCA_050875085.1 Prevotella sp.
GCCGTGCGTATGCAGGTGCTCGTGGAGAAGACAACCACGCAGCCTGGACAACTCGCCGAGTATTCCGACCTCTACTTCAAGAAGCCGGGCGCTACGGCACAGCAGACCGCCTACCGCATCGTGGGCGTGAGCTTCATGTCGGTGGGGCAGCCCGATGCCGACAAGAAGTTCACCGTTGCCATCGACAAGAAGCACAGTGTGCTGTCGGTGGACTGCGACCCCAACGGCACCCTGCGCGCCATCAACACCAAGGGTCCAGTGTGCGGCAAGCCGGCACAGTTTCACGCCGCTCCGCAGCCTGCCCCGCTCAATCCGCGCGACTACATGAGCCAGGACATACTGACCGCCGCCAACCTGCCTAAGATGGCGCAGCTCGTGGCACAGGAAATCTACGACATACGCGACTCGCGCAACCAGCTCTCGCGCGGCGAGGCTGACAACATGCCGAAGGACGGCGAGCAACTGCGCCTCATGTATCGACAGCTCGACACACAGGAGCGTGCCCTGATGCAGCTTTTCACCGGCACCACCACCGTCGACACCACCGAGACGGTCATGACATTCGTGCCGCAGCCGGGCGAGAAGCGCCACGTGCTGTTCCGCTTCTCAAAGGCGTTCGGACTGACCACCGCCGACGACTACTCCGGCGAGCCTTACTATGTGGACGTTGAGGACGAGGGCATATTCGCCACAGTGCCAGCCGACGCGTCTGTGGCTGACAAGGAGAAGGACGACTTCCGCCTGGGTGTGAACATCCCGGGCAAGATACGCCTGCAGGTGAGCAAGCCCGACGGCGCTCCACTCGCTTCCTACGAGACCGAGGCGGCGCAGTTCGGCAAAGTGGAAATGCTCAACGGAGCATTGTTCGGCAAGAAGTTCACCTCAAAGATTATCGTCGACCCGACAACCGGCGCCGTCGTGGAGCTGAAAACCGAACCATTGGAATAACTGAACTGGAACGTCGGACTCCCGTCCGACGCTCTGCCTCAGAGTTACAGCATTTTCTGCGATTCTGCTTGGCGGCGCGTCGGACAGGAGTCCGACGTTCCGTTTATTGTTGCCAACGCGTAAAAATATACTAACATGACCAATACCGACAAAATCCAATCCCCCCGCGAATACTACGAGCAGTGCATTGGCTCATTCACTGCGCGCATCATCCGCCACCGACAGCGCAACCGCCTGTTTGTGGCGGGCGAGATAACCTCCTTTGTGCTCTTCATAGCCTTTATAGCAGCCTACGCCCAGTTGGGGTGGGGCTGGGCGGCAGTATGGGCGGCAGTGCTCTCGCTTGTGGCTTATGTGGCTGTTCGCCGCATGGACGAGCGCAACGAGGCACGCACAGAGTGGCTTGATGCGCAGCGCGACGTGTGCCTCCATGAGACGGCATACCTCGACGGCGACTACACGGCGTTTGACGACGGCGAGCGGTATGCCGACGCCAGTCATCCATTCACCACCGACATGGACGTGTTCGGCGCGCAGTCGCTGTTCCAGCGCGTCAACCGCACCGTCACGTCGGGGGGAAGCGACCGCCTTGCAGCGCTGTTTTCGTCGGAACCTGTGCTGCCGGAAGGTCTTGCGGTGGACCCAGCCGAGACGTTCGACAGCGGTCTGTCGCCAGTGGAGCGCATACGACAGCGCGCCGACGCCATCGACGAACTGAGCCGTCACCCGGAGTGGCGCACCGGCTTCTGTGCTGTGGGCGGTCAGGAACTGATTGACACCGATGCCGTGGCACGTGCCATGTCTGCCGTGCGCGACGTGAGGGTGGCGGGATGGGTGCTCTCGCCAGTGTCGGCAGCCGTGGCTATGTTCATGGTTGCAGGATTGGCTGTGACCATCGTGCTCGCCGCCTTCACCGACATGCCGTCGAACGTGGCGGTGGTGTGGGCACTGCTGCAACTCGCCGCGGCACTCGGACTGTGCCACGGCAAACTTATGGAGATAAGCCGCGCCGTAGGCAAGCTGCAACGGCAGATGACTGCCTACGTGACACTCGTCAAGATGATGAGCGAGGGACGGGCGGACGGCACCACGGAGCCAGCCTGCTTCCAGTCGGAATTGCTCTGCCGTCTTGTCGGGACAACGGGCGGGGCGGTGCAGTCGTTCCGCGAAATAGGCAAGATACTTGCCGGACTCGACCGCCGAGGCAACATCCTCGGACTCATTCTTGCCGACATCTTCACGCTGAGCGACTACCGCCTGCTGCGACGCTTTGCCGTGTGGCAGCGTCGCTACAACATGTCGATGGAGCAGTGGATAAGGGCGGTGAGCGAGATGGATGCCCTCGTGTCGATGGCTACATTCCGCTACAACGAGCCTTCGGGTGTGAGGGCAGAGGTGGAGAACGGCGACGACGTGGTGTTCGAGGCGCGCGGCATGTGGCATCCGTTCCTCGGCAAGGGAGCCGTGAGCAACGACTTCAGCATTGCCGAGCGCAACTACTACATCATCACCGGAGCCAACATGGCGGGCAAGAGCACGTTCCTGCGCTCACTCGGCGTAAACTGGCTGCTGGCTATGAACGGTATGCCAGTGTTTGCCGAGTCGCTGCGCCTGACGGTGTTCCCGCTCTTCACCAGTATGCGCACCACCGACGACCTGACGCGCGGCATCAGCTACTTCAACGCCGAACTGCTGCGCCTGAAGAGTCTCATTGCCTTCTGCGCCGAACACGCCAACACGCTCATCATACTCGATGAAATCCTCAAGGGCACCAACTCTGCCGACAAGCTCGGCGGGTCGCGGCTGTTCCTCGAATACGTGGCAGAGAGGCGCGTCACGGGCGTGATAGCCACCCACGACCTGGAGCTGTCGCGCCTTGCCGACGAGCAGCCGGAACGCTTCCACAACTACTGCTTCGAGATAGAACTCGGAACCGACGTGACCTACTCATACAAGATAACGCCAGGCGTGGCGCGCAACCAAAACGCCACGTTCCTGCTAAAAGAATTGCTGAAGTGAAATAAAAACCGTAATTTTGCACACATGAAACAAAATAAGACAACATTGAGCAGCAAGCAGTATGCTGTGCCGTTCATCCTCATCACCTCGCTCTTCTTTATGTGGGGCTTCGCGCGCGCCATCCTCGACGTGCTCAACAAGCATTTTCAGAACGAACTCGACATATCCATCACGCAGTCGTCTCTGATTCAAGTGACAACCTACCTCGGCTACTTCCTCATGGCGATACCTGCTGGACTGTTCATCAACCGCCAGGGCTACCGCCGCGGAGTGGTGCTCGGACTGATACTCTTCGGTCTCGGCTCACTCGCCTTCATCCCCTGCTCGCTTGCCGGGACATTCTACGCCTATCTGATAGCGCTGTTCGTGATAGGCTGCGGACTGGTGTTCCTTGAGACATCAGCCAACCCTTACGTGACGGAACTCGGACCAAAGGAGACATCAACAGCGCGACTCAACTTCTCGCAGTCGTTCAACGGCGTTGGCTCGATGTTCGCCACACTTGTCGTGGGCAGTTTCCTCTTCCAGAGCAGCGGCTCGGGCGACACGGTGGGCGGCAACGGCGGCGACGCCGTGATACCATACGCCATAATGGGTGTCGTGGTGCTCGTGATAGCCATAGTGTTCTCACGTGTCAACCTGCCTGAAATCCATCACGATGACGACAACGAGACACACGAGGGAGGCCACAACCTTTCGCGCCTGTTCTCCAACGGCTGGTTCGTGTTTGGACTCATAGCGCTGCTCGCCTACGAGGTTGCCGAGATTTCAATCAACTCCTACTTCATCAACTTCGTGACCGGACAGGACTGGATGACGGCAGCCACAGGCTCCACTATCCTCACTATAGCCCTCGGACTGTTCATGCTCGCCCGCTTCGCCGGAGCAGCCATAATGAGCAATATGGCAGCCGAGAAGTATCTGCTCATATGCGCCGTAGGCTCTGTGGCGTGCATCGCCGTGCTGCTGCTCAACATAAGCATGGAGGTGTCGGTGGGCGCACTGCTGCTCAACTACATGTTTGAGGCAATCATGTTTCCTACGATATTCTCGCTCACGCTGCGCGGACTCGGCGGACTGACCAAGAGCGCGTCGTCGATACTGATGATGACCCCGGTGGGCGGATGCGGATTCCTGCTCATGGGACTCGTTGCCGACCACACCGGCAACCTCGTGCTGCCGTTCGTCATTCCGTTCGTGGGCTTCGCATTTGTGCTGGCGTATGCTTATAAATGCGTGAGAAAGTGATGGTTTATGCAAGATTTTACGTAACTTTGCATACATTATATAATAGTAAGAACGATGAACATAGCCGAAATATTAAACTCAAACGACGGAAAGAGGCACTTTTCGTTTGAGGTGTTGCCGCCACTCAAGGGCACAGGCACCGACAGATTGTTTTCCACAATAGAGAAATTCAGGGATCTGAATCCTGCTTACATAAACATCACGACACACCACAGCGAGTACGTCTACCGCGAGCTTGCCAACGGACAGTTTGAGCGCACGCGCGTGCGCCGCCGCCCGGGTACCGTGGCTGTGGCTGCGGCAATACAAAACAAGTTTGGTATTCCGGTCATCCCACACGTGATTTGCAGCGGCGCCACTGCCGACGACATTGAGTATGAACTGCTCGACCTGCAATTCCTCGGCATCGAAAACCTGCTGCTGCTCCGCGGCGACAAGGCAAAGGAAGACCGCACGTTCAAGGCAACGCCCGGCGGCTATGCCCACACCACAGAACTCATAGAGCAGGTGAACCGCTTCAACGAGGGCTACTTCAACGATGACACGCCGATAAAGAATCCCGGACGGAAGTTCTCGTTCGGTGTGGCATGCTATCCCGAAAAGCATGAGGAGGCGCCAAACCTTGAGATGGATATGGAATTCCTGAAGCTCAAGCAGTATCTTGGTGCCGAATATGCCGTGACACAGTTGTTCTACGACAACAAGAAATACTTCGACTTCGTGGCAAAGGCACGCGCCATGGGCATAACAATACCTATCGTGCCGGGTATCAAGCCTTTCGCCAAACTCTCACAGCTCACCGTAGTGCCACGCACATTCCACTGTGACCTGCCGCAGGAACTGGCGCAGGAGGTGGTGAAGTGCAAGACAGACGACGACGCGCGACAGCTCGGCATCGAGTGGACCACCGAGCAGTGTCGCCAGCTCTACGACGCAGGTGTGAAGAACATACACTTCTACACCGTGTCGGCTGTAGACTCCGTGCGTGAAGTGGCACAGCGCCTGCTGTAGGAGGTGTCGAGCTCCTGCTCGACACATAACCCAATTTAATGTCTGTTTTAAGCGCCGAGCAGGAGCTCGGCACCCCCAATTAACGATAATGCAATTCTCGGAAGTAATAGGTCAGGAGAGTGCCAAGCAGCAACTCCTCCAGTTGATAGAAGAGGGGCGCGTGCCACACGCCATGCTGTTCTGCGGTCCGTCGGGCTGCGGCAAGATGGCGCTTGCCATGGCGTTTGCGTCGGAACTGCTCCACCACAGCCCGCTGCTCCGCCAGTGGGGACACCCCGACCTGCACTTCTCTTACCCAACAATAAAGAAGCCCAGCATGGGCTCGGAGCACCAGCCAACAAGCGACGACTATGCCGCCGAGTGGCACGACATGATAATGGAAGGCCCATACTTCACCCTCGAACAGTGGATGACGCAGATGGGTGCCGAAAACCAGCAGGCTGTAATCACTGGCGGCGAGAGCGACCGCCTGGCGCGCCGCCTGTCGATGAAGTCGAGTCAGGGCGGCTACAAGGTGTGCATCATGTGGCTGCCGGAGCGAATGAACCTGACCAGTGCCAACAAAATACTCAAGCTCCTTGAGGAACCGCCAGAGCAGACAGTGTTCATACTCGTGAGCGAAGACCCAGGACGACTGCTTGAGACCATACGCAGCCGCACGCAGCGCTTCGACTTCAAGCGCATCGACGACGCGTCGATAGAGCAGGCGCTCACCGAACGCCGGGGACTCGACGCCGATGCCGCCCACCGCATTGCCCGTCTTGCCAACGGCTCGTGGATGGACGCCATCAACGCGCTGAAGGCAGGCAACGAGAATCAGATGTTCTTCGACCTCTTCACCATGCTCATGCGACTGGCTTACGGAAAGCGGGTGAAGGAACTGAAGAAGTGGAGCGACAGCGTGGCGGCGTTCGGCAGGGAGAAGCAGAAACGACTGATAGTATACTGCAACCGCATGGTGCGCGAGAGCTTCATGTACAATTTCCACAACCCCGACCTGTGCTATATGACACTCGACGAAGAGAACTTCGCCAAGCGTTTCGCCCCGTTCATCAACGAGCGCAACGTGATCGAGATGTCGGAAATGTTTGAACACGCATTGCGCGACGTATCGCAGAACGCCAACTCCAAGATGGTGTTCTTCGACATAGCGCTGCAGACCATCATATTAATAACAAGAAAGAAATGAAAGATTTCAAAGACATGCAATTCAAGATATCCCGCGGCTGCGACCGTGGTCTGTGCCATGGAGGGTGCGGACGACAGAACATGCAGCTCAACACCTACGACTGGCTCTACGACGTGCCGGGCAACGAGGAGGACACCGACCTCGTGGAGGTGCAGTTCAAGAACACGCGCAAGGGATACTACCATAACGTGAACCACCTCGACCTGCGCAAGGGCGACATCGTGGCTGTGGAGGCAAGCCCGGGCCACGACATCGGCACCGTGACGCTGACCGGACGCCTGGTGAAGCTGCAGGTGAAGAAGGCAAACCTCAAGTCGGCTGACGACATCAAGCGCGTATACCGTATCGCCAAGCCAGTGGACATGGACAAGTACCGCGAGGCGAAGAGCCGCGAGCACGGCACGATGATACAGAGCCGACAGATTGCCAAGGATCTCGGACTGCAGATGAAGATAGGCGACGTGGAGTACCAGGGCGACGGCAACAAGGCGATATTCTACTATATCGCTGACGAGCGCGTTGACTTCCGACAGCTCATCAAGGTGCTTGCCGACACGTTCCACGTGCGCATCGAGATGAAGCAGATTGGCGCGCGCCAGGAGGCGGGACGCATAGGCGGCACTGGCCCGTGCGGACGCGAGCTGTGCTGCGCCACATGGATGAAGAACTTCGTGAGTGTGAGCACCAACGCGGCACGCATACAGGACATATCGCTCAATCCGCAGAAACTTGCAGGCATGTGCGCCAAGCTGAAGTGCTGCCTCAACTACGAGGTGGACGACTATGTTGAGGCTGGACGCAAGATGCCGTCGCGCGACGTGGTGCTCCAGACACTCGACAACGACTACTATCTGTTCAAGTCGGACATTCTCGCCGGACTCGTGACCTACTCAACAGGCAAGGGCGTGGCTGCCAACCTTGAGACGATAACAGCCGACCGCGCACGCGCCATTATTGAGATGAACAAGCGCGGCGAGAAGCCAGAGTCGCTGACCGAGGACGGAAAGGCGAAGGAGCAGGCACGTCCTGCAGACCTGCTCGCCGATGCCGACATCAGCCGCTTTGACAAGGCGAAGAAAGCCAAGAAGAAAAAGAAAAAGCAACAGCAGCCTAAGGACAGCGCCGCTCAACAGGGCAACGAACCCAAGACCAACAGCGCCAACACACAACAGCGCGACGGCGAGGGCAAGGAACGCGGACCGAAAAAGCAACAGCGTCGCGACAACCGACAGCAGCGCCAGCCGAACGGCAATCCGAAACCTCAGGGTCAGCCCAATGGCAACCAGAAACCCCAGGGTCAGCCCAATGGCAACCAGAAACCTCAGGGTCAGCCAAATGGCAATCAGAAACCTCAGGGTCAGCCGAACGGCAACCAGAAACCCCAGGGTCAGCCGAACGGCAACCAGAAACCCCAGGGTCAGAAGAGTGAAGAACAGAACAAACCTCAGCCAAGTGCTGAACCAAAGCAATGAGAAAATCGCTGATATTCGTTTTCATGGCAGCGGCACTTTTTGTGCTCGCTGCCTGTAACCGACGGTTGGTCTACGACAAGTACGCGGGCACACCGATATCCGGGTGGGAGAAGAACGACACATTGTCGTTTGAGATTCCACCCGTAGACAGTTCTGCGGCTTATGCCTCGCGCCTGGGTTTGCGCATAACCGATGCCTACCCGTTCACTGCACTCACGCTCATCGTAGAGCAGCACGTATATCCTCGTGACGAGGTGTTCGTCGACACCCTGCGCTGCCAGCTCTCCGACAGCCGAGGCAATGCCGTGGGCAAGGGCGTGAGCTACCATCAGTACCAGTTCCCCATAACCACCCTCAACCTGCAGCA
>JBNMLZ010000093.1:0-8241 GCA_050875085.1 Prevotella sp.
ACTTTAAGCCCTACGGCAACACGGTTAAGCCGCATTTTATGACACGCAACTTCACAACAAGTAACAGAGCAGCAGCCGAGGATATGATTTGCACAGCAAGCCTTTACGGAATCGACTTCACAGCGGTTAAGGAAGACGAGAAGAACAACATCTTCAGCTACAACCTTACAGCCAGCGCAGACGAGCTGGACGGATTAGCAGAGAACGAAATCAACAGAAACGAATGGACAATCAAATAAGGAGGAACAACAATGAAAGCAACAACGGTAAAGAAAATAAACAAAGAAATAGAATCCTGCAAGTTGGCACAGGCAACCATTATGCTAAAAAGCGGTGAGAAGATAGAGCTTAACCCAGAAGAAGACTACAACCAGGAACTCAACTACGTTGTAAATGAAGAAGACAACATCTACGAAGTAGCCACCATAAACGGCACATACTTCATTGATTGCGACGAGATTGCAATGATACATATTTAAAATATACGACAATGGGAAACAAGAAAAGCGCAGCCGACAAACTCCGAGCCATAAAGAACTGGCTCGGATGGCAAGACGAATTTTTCAATGACAAGTTCAAAAGCATTGCCGACATTGAAAGATGTTATGACGCTTGCCAAAACCACGACATAGAGTTTGCAGACAACTTGGAATGGGAAGACGAAGATGACGAGGAATACAAACTCGCCAAAGAAGTGAACAATATCATCGGAGAAAATTATTATAACATCAAACCAGAAGACAAATGACAGAACCAACTGGCAAATACAAGTTTGGCAAGCGAGGAGAAGGACGCAGCCAAAAGCGTATCGGAGTAGCCATCGACAACGAACTGGAGGAATGGTTAAACCAGCAGCCCAACAAAAACCGCTACATAAACGGACTGATACGCAAGGACAGAGAAATCACAGAACTGCAAGCAGCCTCCAAAGTTACAAATAAAACCGAAGGAGAGCTGCTCGCAGAAATGAGAGAGGCATGGGAGGAAAAAAGGCAACAGCAAGCTGAGGAGGAAGCCAGACATCGACGGAAACCAAGGAAGACAGAATAGCAGAGGGAGAATCCACTACAGGGTTCTCCCTTACTTTTTGCCATAGAACACCCAATCCAACACACGACGATTTGCCTCGTCCACTTTCCGTAGGTCGAAGTCGATATAGATATCGGTGACAGACGAACCGCCATGACCAAGTGCATGGGCAATAACATCCTTTGAAACATCCAATGAGGCAGCAATGGTAGCCCAGGAATGACGAGCCACATAAGAGGACAACATCGGGAACGCAGGACGGAACACATCCACTTCACGATATACACCAAGGTCATCAGTTCGCCATTCCTTCACGGTATCCCCGATTTGTTTAAGACTCCTGTCCATTTGATAAGTGAAAGTTGTGTATCTTTTTCGATTTTCACCCCATGAAACAAGGCGACCAAATCTACCATGATACTTCTCTATCAGCGCAGCAGCCTCTGGTTCGACCTTCACATCATAGAGCCGACCCGTTTTTGAACGACGATACGAAAGCCGACCGTCAACAAGCTGCTCCTTTTTTAGAGCCAGCTGGTCAACAAGATTAATGCCAATAAGACAGAACAAAAGTTTGAAGGCATCAACATAACGCTCCTGCCAAGTCACAGGGTACGAGAAAAGAGAACGAAGAACCTCCACAGCCACAGCTCGCTTTTTGGTAGCCTCAGTCTTTACCTTGAAGGTGCGGAACGGATAGCATGAAGTTATGCCATTGTCAATGGCATCATTGAAGACAGCCCGAACATTCCGAAGGTGGATGGAGCGAGCATTCACCGACGGACACCCACCAGCCTCAGAACCCAGCCAAGCCTCGAACCGAGAGAGCCAATCCTTGTTTATAGACTCGAAAGACAGAGACTCGGCATGTTTGTAAAAAGCCAAGACCTTCTTCACAGTTACAAGGTAAATATCACGAGTCCGAGACGACTTGCACAAAGAAGCGTATATACGAAAGCGAGCAAGAAACCTGTTTGCAGCACCAGCATTGGGGTCAAGTTCAGCCGCCACACGGTTCTTCACTTCCACGGCAGACAAGCCGACCAACTCACCAGCATTAGTGAGCCGCATGAGGATCTCGGAAACACAAGCCATACGCTTGAGCAAAAACAAGTTTGTCGCCCCATCACACATGGTGTCGTGAACTTTCTGTGCCTTTGCGTCCCATTGGGAAGCCAACACACGCACACCAACTGGCAACTGTGAATGTGAGCGGTTGCAACTGAAATCAAGCTTCAAAGAAGCGAGACCGCCAGCAGCCACACCACGAACGTCAAGATAATAATGTACTCTTACCATTTTTCAAAGATTTTAGCTGCACGCATTTTGCACGCAGAATGAAACATCTTGAAACAATGCGGTACAAAATAAAACAATAACTAAAATCTAAGAACTTGCAAAATGTAGGTTTTACCCCCATAAACAGCGGAAAGAGGGGGATTCGAACCCCCGAAACGCTTTAGGCGTTTACACGCTTTCCAGGCGTGCCTCTTCAACCACTCGAGCACCTTTCCTTAAAGCGGATGCAAAGATATGCAAAAATCCGCTATATGCAAAATATCCACGTTCTATTTAAGCTATGTTAACAACATAAGCCTATACTTGCTTAAAAGCCAACGGGAACACACGTTTCACATTTTCAGTTGTCACAGATGCCACTTTATCCTCTTCAACACCATAAACTTCAGCAAGCTTTGTCAATACATATTTCACGTATGCGCTCTCGTTGCGTTGTCCACGCATAGGAACCGGGGCCATGTATGGCGAATCGGTTTCAAGGACAATACGGTTTAACGGCACAGCAGAAGGAAGAACCTCAGGCAAATGACTCTTCTTGAATGTAAGCACACCACCGACACCCAAGACAAAGTTGTCAAATTGCAGAAGTTCCTCAGCCTCATGCTCATTGCCTGTAAAGCAATGGAACACTCCGCCTGGCAGGTCCTTCTCATAATGACGAAGCATCTGCACCATTTCATTCTGTCCCTTTCGGCAATGAATCATCAACGGCAGTCGTGCCTCTATCGACCACTCTACCTGCCGCTCAAAAGCCTGCATCTGTTCATGCTCAAACTCACGCGACCAATAATAGTCAAGCCCAACCTCACCTATCGCGATAAACTCGTTGCCAGGCTTAAGATATTGCCGCATCCTGTCAAGCACATCAGACCAGTCTGCCCGCACCTCTTCAGGATGCAAGCCAACCATTGGATAAGCAAACCCAGGGAATTTATGGCACTTGTCAAGAACTGTCTCTACCGACTTCAAGTCAATGGCAGGAATAAACACCTTCTCGACACCAGCTTGGCGAGCACGTTGCATGACCTGTTCGCGGTCGCCGTCAAACTCCTCACCATCCAAATGTGTATGAGTATCTATGAAATTCATATTTCCTTCTTTTCTCCGGTTCGATAATAGTAAATAAGACCATACTTTCTACATTCCTCATAACGGGTTTCTGGCGGCATGTCAGCAAAATGAGCTTCCACTTGGTTCCAAATGCCAACAAGCAACTCGTCAAGTTCTGTGCGCAGAGCCTTCAACTCAGCCAGGGCACGGTCGGCCTTGTCGTTGAGGATACGCTGTTGCTCATAAATGTCAGCAAAAATGTCGAAATGCGTTGCCACCATACCTATTGTTGGATTATATATCGGACGTCCTCCCGCGGCAATACGCTTCTTTTCGCCAGCTATAATCTGCGGAGTGAGCCTGTAAGCCTCATCAAGGATATGCAGATTATGTATCGTCTCGTCGACATCGTCAAGTCCGAAGAAATCTGCAAGAACCGACTTCTTTATCTCGCCACGCTCTATCGACATAGCCAGCACACGCATGAAATGCGTCACGAACATCATCATGTTCTTCTGCGGCTTGGCGATGCGGCGATAATTGTTCTTCTGCGGCTTGGCGATGCGGCGATAATTGTTCATCTGCGCCTCATAAGCGAGAAGAAATTGGTTGCTGAGACTCTTCAGTTTGTCGTAATACGACTGGGCTTGTGTGATTACACTCATGTCAAGAAATCTGGTCTTGGTTTTATATACATCACTGTTGTCAAGCAATGTGCGCAATGAATTCAGTCGCGCTGTGTCTGTCTTTGGAAATCTACGATATGGCACTTCGTGAATATTTGGTTATAGATTAATACTGGCGTTTCATCATGCGTTGTGCATAGGCTGTAAGTTCAGCCTTGCGATTCTCGTCGACGCTTACTGCCGCAAGATACTTACGGCTCTCCTCGAAATACATGCTGATTTTCTCCTGTGCAAGTCGGTCGATGCCAATCTCGTTGTAAAGCCTGGTGACGGCCGCGATCTTTTCATCGCGGTCAAAGTTCTTTGCCGAAATCCAACGTTCCAACTCTGCGCGCTGTTCGTCATTGGCACGGTTGAACGCATTGATAAGCATGTAGGTCTTCTTGTTTGATGTGATGTCACCGCCAATAGCCTTGCCGAATACCTTTGTGTCGCCGTAGACATCGAGAAAATCGTCCTGAAGCTGGAAAGCCAGACCGATTTTCTCGCCGAAACGGTAAAGGTTGTCGGCATCCTCCTTAGATGCGCCACCAAGAATGGCTCCTATCTTCAATGCACAGGCAAGCAGCACACTTGTTTTCAAGCGTATCATCTCGATATACTCACCCTCCGTCACGTCGTTGCGCTGTTCAAAATCCATGTCATACTGCTGTCCCTCGCCTATTTCAAGGGCTGTCTCGGTGAAGAGCCTCAACACCTCGGGCATCTTTGCCTCGTCACACTGTGCCATGCGCTGGTAAGCAAGAACAAGCATTGAGTCACCCGAAAGGATTGCCGTGTTGGCATTCCACTTGCGGTGAACCGTCTCATGTCCTCGGCGCAGGTCGGCATTATCCATGAGGTCATCATGAAGAAGTGTATAATTATGGTAAGTCTCAAGGGCACATGCCGGCATAAGTATGCTCTCGGGGTTGTCCTTGAAGAGGTTGTATGCAAGAAGCATTAGCACTGGCCGTATGCGCTTTCCGCCCATTGACAGTACGTAGCGTATAGGTGCATACAATGAAGCCGGCTTGCGGTCATAAGGAAGATTGTCAAGGTAGTTGTTGACAAGCTTTAGTATTTCGTCTGCTGTTAACATATTGTTGTAAATGTGTTTTGTCCGTTATTTAAAAATGTTGTTATATTGCAAATTCTATAGGAATGGCAAACATGGTCCGGCATGGTTTGTTGTTCGCCACACCGGGTTTCCATCGTGGCATCATCCGCGCCACGCGCAGTGCCTCGCGGTCGAGCAATGGGTCAACCGACTTTGCCACTTTCACATCACTCGTCGACCCGTCACGATTGATTATGAACGTCACAACCACACGCCCATGGACATTGCGGTCACGGGCGGCAGCCGGATAGCGAAGGTTGTCGGTCAGCCATTTCACAAATGCCGACATTCCGCCAGGAAACTCCGGCAGTTGTTCCACAACACGAAAGTTGAGCGGGTTGTCATCATTGTCAACGGCAACAGGCTGCAGTGTCGTGTCGTCAGATGTCTTGGAGTCGCCGCCGTTGCCTGAGCCAGCGTTTGAGGTGCCGTCACCCTCGCCGACAGTGCGCATCTGGGTTATGTCGTTGAGCTTTTCCATCTTCGACTTCTTGTCAACAACCTTCAGCTTCTGCGTGGAAGCCTTCTTTGCCTTCGGCTCAATGGCAGCTATCATGTCGTGCCTGTCGGGGGCAGGCATGAGATCGACATCGCGCATGAGGTCGTCAGTCTGGCTGGAGGCGTAGTCTCCATTGTCAGATGTGCTGTATTGCATGGCAGCGAGAAACAGCGAAAGCGACACTATCAAGCCTATGAGAAATCCTGTTGTGCGCTTGCTTTCCAAATCGGCACGCCGAGTTTTTTTCTGTTCCAACTTATTTTATAATATATATTTTATTCCATGATTGTTAGTTGATGCAAAGTTACAGAAAATCATTGAAAAAAGAGATATTTTAGCATTAAATAAAGATTGTAGAATTATTTTGATTAACTTTGCACTGAAGATATGTCACACATAAAAGTGTGAACCCATCCTAATCCTACTTACTAAACGACACAATGAATCAGAAAATCATCACAGGAGCCATTGCCGCATTGACATTCCTCCTGCCCTGCTCCGCATTGGGACAAACTGCGGACTTCAACATCATTCCACAGCCACGACAGATGGAGACGACCGATTCCGCACCTTTCGTCCTTAATGCAAAGACGCGCATCAGCATCGGCACCAACAGCGCCGACATGAAACGCAACGCTGCCATGCTCGCCAAATACATCGAGGAATCGACCGGCATACGTCCCGTCATCGGCAAGGCTGACAAGGGCGCGCCTGCCATCATGCTCGACATCGACAAGAGCATAAACAACAAGGAGGGCTATCGTCTCGATGTGTCAACAGGACTGGTGTATATATCAGGTTCCACACCTGCCGGCGTGTTCTACGGCATACAGACACTGCGCAAGTCGCTGCCTGTGGTCAATGGGAAAGCCACACAAGTTAAAATTCCTACAGTGCATATCAACGATGCCCCACGCTTTGCCTACCGCGGCAGCCACCTCGACGTGTCGCGCCATTTCGTCACAGCCGACTCCGTGAAGCAGTTCATCGATATGCTCGCCCTGCACAACATCAACCGCTTCCACTGGCATCTCACCGACGACCAGGGCTGGCGCATCGAGATTAAGAAATATCCGCTGCTCACCACCATAGGATCGAAGCGCGACCAGACCGTCATCGGGCACAACTCCGGCAAGTACGACGGTATTCCCTACGGCGGGTTCTACACTCAGCAGCAGATACGCGACATCGTGAAATATGCCGCCGACCGCTACATTACCATAATTCCAGAAATCGACATGCCTGGACACATGCAGGCTGCTCTCGCTGCCTACCCTGAGCTTGGATGCACAGGCGGTCCTTACAAGGTATGGCAGATTTGGGGCGTGTCTGACAATGTGCTCTGTGCCGGCAACGACAAGACGCTGCAGTTCATCGACAATGTTCTTAAGGAGGTTGTTGCGCTGTTCCCGTCGAAATATATCCATGTGGGTGGTGACGAGTGCCCGAAGACGCAATGGCAGAAGTGCCCGAAGTGCCAGGCTAAGATAAAGGCGCTTCATCTTGAAGCAAAGGATGGGCACACTGCTGAGGAGCGACTGCAAAGCTACTTCATCAGCCACGCCTCACAATATCTCAAGTCGCTCGGACGCAACACCATCGGTTGGGACGAGATTCTTGAAGGCGGCCTTGCCGACGGAGCTACCGTCATGTCATGGCGCGGTGAGACTGGAGGCATTGAGGCTGCCAAGCAGCACCACGATGTGGTGATGACACCCAACAGCTATCTCTACTTCGACTACTACCAGTCGGCCGACACCAAGAACGAGCCTATTGCCATCGGTGGCTACCTGCCATTGGAGAAGGTCTACTCGTATGAGCCTATGCCTGCCGAGCTTTCCGACGACCAGAAGAAATACATCATCGGAGTGCAGGCCAACCTGTGGACTGAATACATTCCTACATTCCGCCAGGTGCAGTATATGGAACTGCCACGCATGGCTGCGCTTAGCGAGATACAATGGAGCCAACCCGAACAGAAGGACTACAACGACTTCAAGCAGCGCCTTATCGGTATGCTACACCACTATGACGCCGCCGGCTACAACTACGCCAAGCACATATACAATGTTGCCATCAACGTGGATTCCGACACCAAGTGGCATGAGATTGTTGTCCACATGACCACCGCAGGCAACGCCGACATACGCTACAATCTCGACGGCACACAGCCTACAGCCAACAGTTCTCTCTACAGCGGACCTATCCACCTGCAGAAGCCTGCCCAAATTTGCGCCGCTGCCTTCCGCGACGGCAAAAGCAGCCGCGTGAGCAGCCAGGCAATTGTCTTCAACAAGGCAACAGCTTGCCCGGTGACCTTGCTCAAGCAACCTGAAAGAAACTACACTTACGACGGCGCGTCAATGCTCACCGACGGCATGACTGGCGACTATGGGTTCAACAACGGACGCTGGCTTGGATTCTGCGCCAACGATCTTGAAGCTGTTGTCGACCTCAAGAAGGTTTCCAGCATCTCACACGTGAGCTTCAACACCTGCGTTGACAAGGGCTCTTGGGTGTTTGACGCCCGCGGCATCAAGGTAGAAGTCTCCACCGACGGCAAGACCTACACCACTGTC
>JBNMLZ010000094.1:0-7964 GCA_050875085.1 Prevotella sp.
GCACAGACCGATGCCGACAAGGTAATCCTTTACGCCAAGGACGGCTCCGTCATCGACGAATACGCATGCACCGACATCATCCGCATCGCCCACGACCAAAGCAAGACCAACGTCTTCACCAACACCTTCGGCGAGGACATACCAATGGAATATGACAACAGCCAGATAAGCCGCGTGGAGTTCAAGTTTGCCGACGACGACAACGTGAAGGTTGACATCAGCGACATCCAGCTTGCCGACCGCAACGCCTCCGACGCCACCAAGATTCTCTATGCCTACCTTAAATATTACTACGGCAAGAAAATCGTCACCGCTTCAATGGCCAACGTCAACTGGAACACCTCCTGCGCCGACCACGCCTACAAGCAGACCGGCACCTATCCCGCCATCAACTGCTTCGACTACATACACATCCCGTTCGACGGCAACTGGATAAACTACTCCGACATCACTCCCGTCACCGACTGGGCGAAGAAGGGTGGCATCGTGTCGCTCATGTGGCACTTCAATGTGCCCAAGACCGAGCAGGACTTCAAGGACAAGAACTACAACAACATCACCTGCAACCCCGACGAGACAACATGGAACATGGACAACATCTATGTTGACGGCACGTGGGAAAACCAGTGGTTCTACGACCAGATGTCGAAGGTGGCTGACAATATCCTTAAACTCCAGGATGCGGGCATCGTGGCTCTGTGGCGTCCGTTCCATGAGGCTTCGGGCAACATGTACAACACGCAGGGCTGGCCCAAGAAGGCTTGGTTCTGGTGGGGCAACAACGGTGCCGAGGCTTACAAGAAGCTGTGGAAGACCATGAAGGACTATTTCGAGGCGAAGGGCATCCACAACTTGATATGGATTTGGACAGGCAGCGCCAAGACCGCTACCAACGATGCTGACACTCCCTACTATCCCGGCGACGACCAGGTGGACATCGTGGGTGCCGACTGCTACGGCATGACAGCCGATGAGCTTGCGCAGCAGTACAACGACCTCACGAAGCTCTACCCCTCGAAGATGATTACGCTTGCCGAGTGTGGCAACGGCATCGAGGACAAGGGTGGCTACAACGTCGTTACGAAGACCATGCCGAAGATTTCGGAGATGTGGGCTGCTGGCGCCAAGTTCCTCTACTTCATGCCGTGGTCAGACTACTACTACGAGACTGGCGCGTCTACCGACAACTGCATGTTCCCGATGGACTACTGGACGGACGCAATGCAGATGCAGAGTGTGACGATGAGCAACTGGGGAAAGAAGTAAAAAAGCCCCTCCCCCTCGCCGCTGCGCGGCTCTTGCCCCTCCCCTTAGGGAGGGGAGTGAATGGCATTGGTGGCGGAGGTTTACTTTAGTGTAAGATTTATATATAATAATGTTGGTAGATTTTTTAAGCAAACATCACATATCACTCCCCTCCCTCTCGGGGAGGGGAATAGCGCGCACTCTGTGCGCGCTGGGGGTAGGGCTTCTGCTGTCCTGCGGTCAGAAGAAGTCCTACGACCAAATCGGTTCCTCCGGTCTCACCACTCGCACCGAGAACCTCCAGTCCAATCTCCTCGCCTATGAGGAGCGCGGAGCGATGCTCGGTCAGATGTATGCCACCGCCGAGGGCATCGGCTGGCAGGGCGACTCCTGCCACAGCGACCTCAACGAGGTGACGGGCGACAACCCCGCCGTCATTGGCTATGAGCTGGCCGGCATCGAGAGCGGCAAGGCGCGCAACGCCGACGGCATAGACACGACGGTAATCCGTCGCAGCGCCGTCAGCTTCATGCAGCGCCAGGGACTCGCCGTCATGCTTTGGACCGTCCCCAATCCGGGTGCCAATCCGCTGGAGAGCGGTTCCGACGCCAACGAGCGGCTGAAGGCGTGGACACTGCGCATCGCCTCGTTCCTCGGCTCGCTGCACGACGACTACGGCATCAAGCTCCCCGTGCTGATGTATCTCTATCCGCTTGGCACAGGCCAGTGGTACGACAGCCTCTCTGCCGACGACTACCGCCGGCTCTACGCCCAGACCATCGACTGGCTGCGTGGCAAGGGCGAGACCACCAACGCCATCTTCGGCTACAGCAACGCTACTGTCAACGGTTCTGCCGAACAGTTCATGGCGCGTTGTCCTGATGACGATGTCGACTGCGTGCAGCTCATGTATCTCTCGGCTGACTCTGTGGCTTATGCACACAACCTGTTGCGCATGGCGCGCCAACTCTCGGCCTATTGCTCGTCGAGCATGAAGCCCCTTGGCATATACACTGGTCTGAAGGCAATGGGACACGACGCGGAGTTTTGGTCGAAGACCCTACTGCCCGTCGTCGAGCAGTGCCGACTGAGCTACCTGATGCTCGGTCGCAACCACGGCGACTTCCAGCAAGGCAATTACTACGGCCCCTATCCCGGCAACGCCACATCGGGCGACTTCATGAAGCTCTACAACAGCGAGCGCACGGTAATGGCGAAGAAACTGAATGGGCTGTGGCTAAGTAAAAGCCCCACCCCCAGCCGCTGAAGCGGCTCTGCCCCTCCCCTTAGGGAGGGGAGTGAAATGCTTTTCAGGCTGTAAAGCATTGTATGTCATTCAATCTGAACATATATAATATCTGAAGATTAAAATATCATCAAGCGTAATGTATGAAGATTAATATATCATCACTCAAAAGCATATTACTCCCC
This sequence comes from Prevotella sp., assembly GCA_050875085.1. Classification (GTDB taxonomy): domain Bacteria; phylum Bacteroidota; class Bacteroidia; order Bacteroidales; family Bacteroidaceae; genus Prevotella. The sequence continues at coordinate 2,677 of JBNMLZ010000094.1, forward strand.
TCCCTCGCTCGACCTTTGGTCGCTTGCAAGGCAAGAAGGGGAGGGGTAAAGTCGCGCATCGCGCGACTGGGGGTGGGGCTTTTATTCTTTACCCTATCCGTCACGGCGCAGATCCGTGGCAACAACATCACCGTCACGGTCACTCCTGACCATAAGGACTGGAACTACCGTGTCGGCGAGACAGCCCGCTTCCGCGTCAGCGTGCTCCGCTCGGGCACACTGCTCGACAACGTGAAGGTTGACTATGAGGCTGGTCCCGAGATGTACCCCGACACAAAGAAGCAGGGCATTACGCTGAAGGACGGCACGATGGAGTGGAGTGGGGCGATGAAGCGTCCCGGATTCTATCGTCTGAAGGTCACCGCCCACGTGGGCGACAAGCAGTATGAGGGTCTTTGCACCGCCGCTTTCTCGCCCGAGAAGCTGCAACCTACAACTGTCGAGCCAAAGGACTTCGACGAGTTCTGGCAGAAGACTCTTGCCGACGCGCGCCAGACACCGCTCAACTCCACGCGCCGGTTGCTCCCCGAGCGCTGCACTGAGAAGGTGAACGTCTACGAGGTGAGCTTCCAGAACATGCGCTGGGGCAGCCGCACCTACGGCATACTCTGCGTGCCAGTGAAGCCGGGCAAGTATCCGGCATTGCTCCGCGTGCCCGGCGCGGGAGTCCGTCCTTACCAAGGCGACGTGTGGACAGCCGAGCAGGGAGCCATAACCCTTGAGATTGGCATCCACGGAATACCCGTGACGATGTCGCAGTCGGTATACGATGACTTGCAGCAGGGTGCCTTGAACGGCTACTGGGACTTCAATATGAACGACCGCGACCAGTGCTACTACAAGCGCGTGTTCGTAGGCGCCATACGCGCCATCGACTATATCGCCTCGCTGCCCGAGTGGAACGGCTCGTCACTGGGCGTCACGGGTTCTTCGCAGGGCGGAATGCTCTCGCTCGTGTGCGCCGCGCTTGACAAGCGCGTGACGTTCTACGGAGCCGTACATGCCGCCATGTGCGACCACACCGCTTCCTTGCAGGGCATCGCCTGTGGGTGGCCCCACTACTTCTACTGGGACCCGAAGCACGCTGACCCGAAGAAGATAGAGACATCACGCTACTACGACGGCGTGAACTTCGCCCGCCGCATCACGTGCCCAGGTTGGTTCTCGTTCGGCTACAACGACGAGGTGGTGCCGCCGACAACAGCTTTCGCCACCTACAACACGGTCAAGGCCCCCAAGGAACTCCATCCTTACCAGCTCACTGGCCACTACTGGTTCCAGGAGCAATGGGACGAGTGGGAGGCTTGGCTGCTCAAGCAAATGAAATAACGGAACACCGGACTCCCGTCCGGCGCACGCCAAAGAACATCGGCGGACAGGAGTCCGCCGTTCCATAGATTTCCCACAGCACAGTCGGGCGAGGCTGGGCGTTTTTGTAAGTTTTAAGTTTAAGGTTGGCGGTCTGCGGACCGTTTTGCTCTATCCTTATGCCCGACTTGCTTGGGGAATCCTCCGTTCTTGCTCAAATGTCATGCCAAACAAGCTTGGCAGTCGTGCTAAGGAGGTCTGTTTGTCGTACGAGAGAAGTTCATCCGTTGTCTTACTTCGACCGAAGTAAGCACGTTGAACGGTCGAAGTAAGCATGTTGACCGACCGAAGTAAGCACGTTGACCGACCGAAGTAAGCCGACCAAAGAGCAACAACCGCCCGACCAAAGAGCACCAACTGCCCGACATCCAGACTCCATTCACACGACAAATCAACCCAAACCGATATGAACAAAACCCTTGCAACTGCATTAATCACCCTGACAACAATCAGTATGACAGCAAAAGACAAGACACCCCGTCCAATATACCGCGACGCCAAGGCTCCCATTGAGCAGCGTGTCGAAGACCTTCTCTCGCGCATGACCATAGAGGAGAAGGTAGGCCAAATGAACCAGCTCGTGGGCATCGAGCACTTCAAGCAGAACTCCCAGTCGATGACCGCCGAGGAGCTTGCCACCAACACCGCCAACGCCTTCTATCCAGGCATGACGGTGGAGGACATCGAGCGGATGACGAGCGACGGACTCGTGTCGTCGTTCCTCCATGTGCTCACCCTTGAGGAGGCCAACCAGTTGCAGCATCTCGCCATGAAGAGCCGCCTGCAGATACCGCTCCTCATCGGCATCGACGCCATCCACGGCAACGCCAAGTGCCAGAACAACACGGTCTATCCAACCAACATCGGACTGGCGTCGTCGTTCGACGTGCCGATGGCATACACCATAGCGCGGCAGACGGCCGCCGAGATGCGCGCCATGAACATGCACTGGACGTTCAACCCTAACGTTGAGGTGGCGCGCGACGCCCGTTGGGGTCGCTGTGGCGAGACGTTTGGCGAGGACCCATATCTCGTAACGCTCATGGGCGAGGCTACGACCCACGGCTACCAGGGCAACCTCGACTCGCCGCAGGACGTGCTTGCCTGTGTGAAGCACTTCGTCGGCGGCTCCTATTCCATCAACGGCACCAACGGAGCACCGTGTGACGTGTCGCTCAGAACTCTGCGCGAGGTGTTCTTCCCCTCGTTCGAGGCGAGTGTAAAGGCAGGCGGCGCCACGGTGATGATGTCGCACAACGAGCTTAACGGCATACCGTGCCACACCAACCGCTGGCTCATGGAGGACATCCTGCGCAAGGAGTGGGGCTTCAAGGGCTTCATCGTGAGCGACTGGATGGACATAGAGCACTGTGTCGACCAGCACTTCACCGCTGCCGACAACAAAGAGGCGTTCCTGCAGAGCATACTCGCCGGAATGGACATGCACATGCATGGTCCGGAATGGCAGAAGGCTGTAGTGGAGCTTGTCAAGGAAGGCAAGATAACGGAGGAGCGCATCAACGAGTCGGTGCGCCGCATACTCTACACCAAGTTCCGGCTCGGTCTCTTCGAGCATCCCTACGTCACCGCCAAGGAGCGCGACCGAGTAATCAACGACCCGGCGCACAAGGCTACGGCGCTTGAGGCCACGCGCAACTCCATCGTGCTCCTGAAGAACGACGGCTCGCTGCTGCCTCTCGACTCAAGGAAATACAAGCGCGTGCTCGTCACGGGCATCAACGCCAACGACCAGAACATCATGGGCGACTGGAGTGAGCTTCAGCCCGACGACAAGGTGTCAACCGTGCTGAAGGGTCTGCGCCAGGTTGCGCCAGACACCGAGTTTGAGTTTGTCGACCAGGGTTGGGACCCGCGCAACATGTCGCAGGCGAAAGTCGATGAAGCTGTTGCAAAGGCAAAGGACTGCGACCTCAACATCGTTTGCTGCGGCGAGTACATGATGCGCTTCCGCTGGAACGACCGCACGAGCGGCGAGGACACCGACCGCGACAACCTCGACCTCGTTGGCTTGCAGAACGAGCTTATAAAGCGCATCAACGAGACGGGCAAACCGACGATACTTGTTATAATAAGCGGTCGCCCGCTCAGCGTCAACTACGCCGCCGAGCACGTGCCAGCCATCATCAACGCCTGGGAACCGGGTCAGTTCGGCGGACAGGCCATAGCCGAGATTATCTACGGCAAGGTGAACCCGTCGGCAAAGCTCGCCATGACGATGCCGCGCTCGGCTGGTCAGATTTCAACATGGTACAACCACAAGGCGTCTGCCTTCTTCCATCCTGTTGTGTGCGGCAAGTCTACACCGCTCTATCCGTTCGGCTACGGTCTGTCGTATACTACATATAAGTACAGCGACCTGAAACTGTCTGCCAACGAGATTGGCAAGGACGGTTCGCTGAAGGCCACTGTCACCATCACCAACACCGGCTCGCGCGACGGTGTGGAGATAGCCCAGATGTACATCAACGACTGCGTGTCGTCTGCCGCCCGGCCAGTGAAGGAGCTGAAGGGCTTCGAGCGCGTGGCGCTGAAGGCAGGCGAGTCGAAGCAGGTGACATTTGACATTACGCCCGACAAACTCGCGTTCTACGACATCAACATGAACAAGACCGTTGAGCCGGGTGAGTTTGAGGTGATGGTAGGCGCGTCGAGCGAGGATGGGGATTTGCTGAAGGCAAAGTTTGAAGTTAAGTAAAAAAGAAGAAATATGAACAAGATTGCAACAACATTAGCGGCTCTCGCCATCGCCACCTCCTCGGTGGCTGCATCGCGACAGCCTGCCATCCAACTCATCAACCGCCTTGCGGCAATACAGAAGCAGGGTGTGATGATTGGGCATCAGGACGACCCTATGTATGGTTGTTCGTGGAAGTGGGAAGAGGGACGCTCCGACGTCAAGGAGGTGTGCGGCGACTACCCGGCTGTGATGGGCTTCGACCTGGGCGACATCGAGCAGGGCAAGACGAAGAACCTCGACGGCGTGCCGTTCGACCGTATGCGCCGCGAGATTGTGGCGCAGCACGAGCGTGGCGGCATCGTCACAATCAGCTGGCACGCCAACAACCCCGCCACTGGCAAGAACGCATGGGACTTCACCGGCGACGCCGTGGCGAAGATTCTGCCTGGCGGCAAGCTCAACGGCAAGTTCAACTCATGGCTCCTGACCGTCTCGCGCTTCATCAACTCGCTGAAGACAGCCAAGGGCGACAAGGTGCCCGTGATTTTCCGTCCGTGGCACGAGATGAGCGGCGGATGGTTCTGGTGGGGCGACGGACGCTGCACGGCTGAACAATACAAGAAACTCTACCGCTACACATATAACTATATGATGAAGCGCGGCTGCTCCAACATCGTTTGGGCCTACTCGCCCAACCTTGCCGACCAGACAGAGACCGTTGAGCACTACGAGAAGTTCTATCCCGGCGACGACGTGGTCGACCTTATCGGCATCGACGTTTACCAGCGTGAGCCCAACAACGCCCAGTACCAGGGCTGGCTGCGCTCCGAGCTTGACGTGGTGAAGAAGGTGGGCGAGAGCCACAAGAAGCTCATCGCCCTTACCGAGACTGGCTACAACAACGTGCCCGACCCTACATGGTTCACGCAGACCCTCCTGCCAGTGCTCAAGGAATACCCCATCTGCTACGTGCTACTATGGCGCAACGCATGGGACCAGCCTACGGAGAACTACATCGCAGCACCCGGTAAACCGTCGGAGCAGGACTTCAAGAAGTTCTATGAGGACGAGAGGACGCTGTTCGTGAAAAATATAAGCCCCACCCCCAGCCGCTGAAGCGGCTCTGCCCCTCCCCTTAGGGAGGGGAGTAATATGCTTAGCTAATAGAGTGGCTATGCTTAGTTAATAGAGTGGCTATGCTTAGTTAATAGAGTGGCTATGC
>JBNMLZ010000095.1:0-7743 GCA_050875085.1 Prevotella sp.
ATGGTCGCAATAGAGCTGAACCGCCGCTACAGAAACACACCCGAAGAAACACGTCTGTTCTATTACAACCGCAATATCGAGATTGACTTTTGCGTGCCCACGGAGAAGATTGCCATACAAGTGGCTTACACCCTGAGCGACGACTCTACATACGACCGTGAGGTTGGCGGACTGAGGAAATTCCTCAAGGCGTTTCCCGACTATCAAGGAATGATCATCACACGAGACCATGAGGACAGTATTGAGGTTGACGGCAAGCCAATAGCGGTCGTACCAGTATGCCAATGGTTGCTTACCCCCACATGCATAACAAACAATTCAGAAAATAAAGTTCAATGACGCAACTCTCATCACCCCACAACCACACACTTCCCACCTCACGACTTGGGAGAAGCGCGGTGCGCACACTGTGCGCACTGGCGGCAGGACTCCTGCTCCTTGCCTCCTGCACCCTGCAGCCTGCCGACTATACCGACGACGACACACCCGTGCCGACAGCCTCATCGGACAGCCTCATCATCCTGTGCGAGGGACTGTGGGGCATGGACAACTCGTCGCTCTCGCTGCTCGACCACGGCACACTAACCAACCGCTGGTTCCAGCAGCAGAACCCCGGACGCAAGCTTGGCGACACGGGCAACGACATACTGCAGGTGAACGACACGCTCATAGCCATCAGCGTGAACTGGTCGAACATCATACAGTACATCAACCTCGACGGACGCGCCGTGGCCGCCACCGAGAACATACCCAACAACCGGCGACTCGCCACCGACAACCAAGGCTACCTCTACTGCACGTCATACGCCGAACACGGCTACGTGGCGAAGGTTGACCTCAGGACAAAGCAGATTGTAGACACATGCCACGTGGGCTACGAGCCTGAGGGCATCGCCTACTACGACGGACGGCTCTACATCGCCAACACGGGCGGCTACTCCACACAGACCAAGGACCATGGCTACGAACAGACCATATCAGTGGTCGACGCGCAGACCATGCGCGAACTGAAGCGCATCGACACGGGCTGCATCAATCTCTACGGCACCGTGTCGCAATGGGGCGAGTATCTGTGCGTCAACTCCGCCGGCAACTACTACTCCATCACACCTCGCACCATCGTGCTCAACATGGCGAACGACGAGTTCCGTGTGTTCGACTTTCCTGCCACCTACAACTGCGCCTACCGCGGACACTTCTACATGATTGGCTCTGCCTACTCCTACGACACCGGCGAATACACCTACTCCATGCACACCATCGACCTGCCGTCGATGACCGTGCACGAGGGACTGGGCGACTACAGCGCCGCCGAAGACGCCATCCGACAGATGCAGTCGCCCTACGCCCTCTACATATCGCCCTACTCCGGCCATCTCTACGCCACCGATGCACGCGCCTATGCCACCAACGCCTACATCTACGACTTCGGGCGCGACGGCAAGCAAACAGGCAAGTGGCTGCTAAGAGGGCTTAACCCAAGCGGACTGATAGCCCTACCGCCGCGACACAAGTAGCCCTACCCCCTCGCCGCTGAAGCGGCTCTTGCCCCTCCCCAGTAGGGAGGGGAGTAATATGTTATGCAAACATCTAAAAAATCCATCTGAAAGGCCTTGGAAGGCTTTGAAAAAGGAAACATGTGAAAGGTCATAAAAGGCTTTGAAAAAAATAAAAAGAAAACAAATGCAAAAGAAAATCTCTCTCCTCATTCCATCCCTCTTCCTCTCATTAGGCATCAGCGCCTCCACACACGTCACTCCCCTCCCTACCGGGGAGGGGGAAGCCGCCAACGGCGGCGCGGGGGAAGGGCTTCGCGTCCTCGAGTACCACCCCGCCCCCGGCCAGTTTGTCAACACCCTGCCCGAGTTCAGCGAGGGCGACACATATGAGCAGCTGCTCCAGCGCTGCGCCGACCAGCTCAACGACGGCCTGCTCGTGCACCTCGGCGCATACGGCGGCTACATCACCGTGGCGCTCTCACAGCCCGTCAACAACGGCAAAGGGTCTGACCTGCGCATACTTGGCAATGCCTTCTACTCTGCGTCCGACCCAAAATATGGCGACAAAACCATAGGCGGATCCATTGAACCGGGCATCGTCTACGCCGGTGTCGGCTCGTCGCCTGAGACGGCAGAGTGGTATGAGCTTGCCGGGTCGGAATACTACACCACCGAAATTCACGACTACGAGATAACATATTACAAGCCAACCGCTGAGGAGGGCGAACACTCGCTGCCGTTCTACGCCTACGACAAGTACATACGCTGGACTGCCCACTGGACCGACAAGGACGGAACACCACAGACTGCCGAGGGTTGGCAACCCAAGAACACATTCCACACACAGTCATACTGGCCCTTGTGGGAAACAGCCGACAAGCTGACTTTCCGCGGCGGCAAGCTGCCCGACAACGCCGTCAACTACGGCGGCGACGGCACCGACGACGACAATACTCCCTACTGGGTGCAATACCGCTATGCAAGCGACTCCTATGGCTACGCCGACGCCGCGCCCAACGCAGACAACATATACACCACATTCGACCTCGACTGGGCTGTCGATGCCGACGGCAACCCCGTCAGCCTCGACCACGCTGACTTCATCCGCATACAGACCGGCTTAAACCAGCATTGCAGTTGGCTCGGCGAGACATCCACCGAGGTGGGAGCCATCACCAACCTCCACCTACAGCCCGGCTACGACGACAACCCCATCGTCATCACACCGCGCAAGCGCCCGACATCCGTCAACGGCATAACCGGCAACACGCAACGTGAGCAGGCTCGCTACACCATCGACGGCAGACGCATCACTGCGCCCGTTGCTGGCGTCAACATCATACGCTACTCGGACGGAACAACAAGGAAAGTGGTGGTGGAATAATTTTATGCCACAATTTTTCCATTTGTCCGATACTTTCTGTAACTTTGCATTATATATATAAACTATTCAACGACAATATATGGCTACTCACCCTCTATGGTCAGATGACTATTGGTTGCTCGTAATGCAACTATACAACAAGAAACCCGTGGGCGTGAAATCGGAATACTCACACCCCGTGGTGGAACTGGGCATTGAACTGCACATTCAGCCCAAGACCATCACCGAGCAGATGCGTGTGCTCGAACGACACGCCACACCATCGCTCCAAAGGCTGTGGGACACCTACGCCGACAACCCGCGGAGGCTCACGCGCGACGTGAAGCGACTGCGCCAGATGGCGGGATTCGGCGACTCCGGTCTGTTCTACGACGGCGTTGAGACCACTCTGCCGTTCGAGCACGACTACCGCCCTATAGACCCGTCAAGCGACATAACGCCCGTGATGCTCGTCATCATCCTGAGCCTGTACTTCGAGCTGACGCCCAACACGATGGTGAGCGAAACACCCGAAGTGCTCGACATGGCGAACTTGCTTGGGGTGAAGCCAGAGGAAATAGTAAACATTCTTAATATATACCAAACGTTCGACCCAATCCTGAAGCGCAAGCCTCTGCCCCACTCGCCTCTCAACGACGAGGCGCACCGCATATGGCAACGCTTCTACAACGGGCAACCCGAACAGTTGGAAAACACAGTAGCAAAACTGAAGGAATACTTCACCTAACCCTATGCCACAGAAATTAATCCAAACCCAAGAGCAGAAACTCCAGCAGGTGCAGCGACTGTCGCAGCAACAGATGCTGCAGGTGCACCTGCTCGAAATGCCCCTCACAGAGCTTGAACAGAACGTCAACGCCGAACTCGACGACAACCCTGCCCTCGAAACGTCATCACCCGACGACGTGTTTGATGCCGGCCACGTGGACGGTTCCGACTACACGGGCGACTCACACTCAGGCGACTCCTCGCCAGACTCTTCCGACAACGACGAGTTTGCCTCGCAGAACGAGCGCGAGGAACGCGACGACGCTCTCAACGCCGCCCTCGAACGCATGGGCGGCGGCGACGACGACATGCCCACCGCCGGATACACGGGCGGCTCGGGTGCCGACTCTGCCGACTACGAGGAGATGGTCTACGGCGACACCACGTCGTTCTACGACAAACTGAAGGAGCAGATGGGCGAGACGGAACTTTCTGACAAGGACGAGCAGATTATGGAGTATGTCATCGGCTCGCTCGACAGCGACGGTCTGCTGCGCAAGGACAGCGAGTCAATATGCGACGAGCTTGCCATCTACCACGGTCTGGACTGCACCGTCGACGACGTGGACCGCGTGATACACATCCTCCAGACGTTCGACCCGGCGGGCATCGGCGCACACTCGCTGCAGGAGTGTCTGCTCCTCCAGATCAAGCGCCGACCAAACGACTCCTTAAAACCGCTCATGCAGAAGGTCATCAGCGAACACTTCGACGAGTTCACAAAGAAACACTTCGACAAGATACGCTCGGCTCTCGGCGTGGATGCCGACACGGCGGAACGCGTGCAGGCTGAACTGCGGCGACTCAACCCAAAGCCTGGCTCGTCGCTCGGCGAGACCGAGGGACGCAACGTGCAACAGATAACGCCCGACTTCATCGTCGACACCGACGACAACGGCAACGTGACGTTCACGCTCAACGGCGGCAACATTCCTGAACTGAAGGTGTCGCCGTCGTTTACCGAGATGATGGAAGCCTATAAAAACAACAAGGCGTCAATGTCGCGCCGCGAAAAGGAAGCACTGCTCTACGCCAAGGAGAAGGTGGAGCGTGCCAGAGGCTACATAGAGGCGATAAAGGTGCGCCGACGCACACTAACCATCACAATGCAGGCCATCATCGACTGGCAAAAAAAGTTCTTCCAGGACGGTGACGAGGCCGACCTCAAGCCGATGATTCTGAAAAACATCGCCGACAAGACCGGACTCGACATATCAACCATATCGCGTGTGAGCAACATCAAGTATGCGCAGACCAACTGGGGCACGTTCCCACTGCGCTTCTTCTTCTCCGACGGCTACACCACCGGCGAGGGCGAGGAACTCTCCACACGCAAGATAAAACTCGCACTGAAGGACCTTATCGAGAAGGAAGACAAGAAGAAGCCCATGAGCGACGACGCGCTCACCAAGGCTCTCGCCAAGCTCGGCTACCCGATAGCACGGCGCACCGTGGCGAAATACCGCGAGCAGCTTGGATTGCCGGTAGCAAGGCTCAGAAAAGCTTAAAAAGGCTTATATAACGGAACGTCGGACTCCCGTCCGACGCTCTGCCACAGAATGGCTTAGTCAGAAAAAATGAAAGAAAAGAATATAATCCTCGCCGCCCGCGTGCTCAGCATGGTGTTCACACCGTTCTATCTGTCGCTGGTGGGCTTGATAGCTCTCTTCACGTTCAGCTATCTCAGTCTGATGCCGTGGGCGTACAAGCTCACGGTGCTTGCCCTTGTCTACCTATTCACCATCCTCGTGCCTACACTGCTCATACACTTCTACCGCAACTACCACGGCTGGACGCTCATTGAGCTTGGCAAGAAGGAACGACGCGTCGTGCCTTATCTGCTCTCCATCGTGAGCTATTTCGTGTGCTACTACGTCATGCACCGCTTCAACATCCCCCACTTCATGAGCAACATTCTCATGGCGGCGCTCATCATACAAATACTGTGCGCCATCATCAACGTGTGGTGGAAGATTTCAACCCACACGGCTGCCATCGGCGGCGTGGCAGGAGCATTGCAGGCATTCGCCGTGATATTCGGCTTCAACCCTATAGGCTGGCTCTGCTTCGTGCTGATACTCGCCGGAATGGTCGGCTCAAGCCGAATGATTCTACGCCAACACACGCTGCGACAGGTGTGCTACGGCTTTCTGCTTGGACTGGTGGTGGCGTATGGAGTGATACTGGGACTGTAGGAAGCCCCTCCCCCTCGCCGCGAAGCGGCTCACCCCTCCCCTCAGGGAGGGGAGTAAAATGCTCTAAAGGTCTCAATAAGGCTTAGGAATATCTATAAATAAGGCTTGGAAATACCTATAAAATAATAATAAACCAAAGTCCTCCTCACACATCACTCCCCTCCATAAGGGGAGGGGGAAGCCGCCGCAGGCGGCTGGGGGTGGGGCTTATAAATAATATATATTATGTCTCCATTAGTAAGCATCATCATGGGCAGCACAAGTGACCTGCCCGTTATGGAAAAGGCCTGCAAGTTCTTGAACGACATGCAGATTCCTTTTGAAGTGAACGCCCTCTCGGCTCACCGCACACCCGACGCGGTGGAAACTTTCGCCAAAGGCGCAAAGGCACGCGGCATCAAGGTTATCATAGCCGCTGCCGGCATGGCTGCCGCCCTGCCTGGAGTGATCGCGGCAAGCACACCGCTGCCCGTCATCGGAGTGCCTATCAAGGGTATGCTCGACGGACTTGACGCCATGCTCTCCATCATACAGATGCCACCGGGAATACCAGTTGCCACTGTGGGTGTGAACGGAGCCATGAACGCCGCCATTCTCGCCTGCGAGATGATTGCTCTCGCCGACGCCGACGTGGCTAAGAAGATGGAAGAATACAAGGCCGGACTTGGCGCCAAGATTGAGAAGGCTAACAAGGACTTGGCTGAGGTGAAATACGAATACAAAGTCAACTAATGATAGACCTCTTTAACTACCGCCGCCGCGAGTCATCTCCCGTGCAGGTGGGCAACATACAGCTCGGCGGCGACGCCCCTATACACATCCAGTCGATGACCACCACCAACACCAACGACACTGAGGCGCGTGTGGCGCAGGCTGAGCGCATCATCAAGGCTGGCGGCGAACTCGTCAGACTGACTACGCAGGGCCGCCGCGAGGCTGAGAACTTGAAGAACATCAACGCACAGCTGCGTGCCGACGGCTACCAGACGCCGCTCGTGGCCGACGTCCACTTCAACGCCAACGTGGCTGACGTGGCCGCGCTCTACGCAGAGAAGGTGCGCGTCAACCCGGGCAACTATGTCGACCCGGCGCGCGTGTTCAAGAAGATAGAATACACCGACGCTGAGTATGCCGAGGAACTCAAGAAGCTTGAGGACCGATTCGTGCCGTTCCTGAATATTTGCAAGGAACACCACACCGCCATACGCATCGGCGTCAACCACGGATCGCTCTCCGACCGCATCATGTCGCGCTACGGCGACACGCCGGAGGGCATCGTCGAGAGCTGCATGGAGTTCCTGCGCATCTGCAAGAAGGAGCACTTCGACAACGTGGTGATTTCAATAAAGGCTTCAAACACGGTTGTCATGGTGCGCTCGGTGCGCCTGCTCGTCGACGAGATGGACAAGGCCGACATGCACTACCCGCTCCACCTCGGCGTAACCGAGGCTGGCGAGGGCGAGGACGGCCGCATAAAGAGTGCCGTGGGCATCGGAGCGTTGCTCGCCGACGGCATCGGCGACACCATCCGAGTGTCGCTCAGCGAGGAGCCAGAGGCTGAGATACCGGTAGCGCGTCACCTCGTTGATTATATTACGAAGCGCGCCGGACATCTCGTTGTGCCTGGCTCGGAGGCTCCCGATTTCGACTGGCTGCGCCCTGAGCGCCGCAAGACACGCGCCGTGGGTGGCATTGGTGGCTCTAATGTGCCCGTTGTCATCACCTCCCTTGCTAATGGCGAGAACGCCGACAGCGTGGAGTTCAACCCCGACATGACTCCCGACTACATCTACTGCGGCTCAAAGTTGCCCGAGAACCGCCGCGAGGGACAGAAGTATATCGTCGACTTCAACGCCTACACGGGCGAGAAGGACACCTATCCTATCTTCCCCTACAA
>JBNMLZ010000096.1:0-7717 GCA_050875085.1 Prevotella sp.
ACCATCCATTATGACAATCACTCACGCCACCCCCGCCCACGCCGCCGACATCGCCCAGCTCATCATGACGGCCATGACCGAAGACTGCTGCCAGTTTCTTGCCGGCAACGACCACACCCTCGACGACTTCTACCACATGATGCTATCGCTCGTCCTCATGGACGACTCGCAATACAGTTGGCGCAACGCCTTCGTTGCCCTTGACAACGAAGCCACCGACGGCGACCTCGGCCATGCTCCCGTTGCCGGCGTCATAGTAGGCTACGACGGCAAGGATCTCCACCGCCTGCGCCGCCGCTTCATAGAAGCTGCACTCAAGAACCTGAAGATGGACCACTCCGGCATGGACGACGAGACGCAGGAGGGCGAGTTCTACATCGACTCGCTCGCCGTTTATCCCGAATACCGCAAGCGCGGCATCGCCTCCATGCTCCTCAAGCGCATGGCTGAGCACGCCGCCTCGCTCAACCTGCCCGCCGCCCTGCTCGTCGACAAGGGCAATCCCAATGCCGAACGTCTCTACCGCTCAGTCGGGTTTGAGTATGTGGATGACAACAAATGGGGCGGCCACGAAATGCGACACCTTGTGCTGCAATAACTGGGAGCGGGGGCGCCCTCGCCCCCGACATTTTCCTTCCGCCCCGACATTACAAGTCCACGCCCCGACATTTTCCTTCCGCCATTTACCGGGGGCGAGGCGCCCCCGCTCCCAGTCAGTCGCCAAGCCTGAACTTTGTCCCCACATTCCACTGCACCCTCACAGCCTTTACTATCTTTCCGTTCACAGCCGGCACTATGTCCACATAGCACGAGCGCTGGTGTCGGCGCGGATAGCGGTAGCTTATGCGCAGCGTCTTGCGCTCGCGCGGCTTCAGCGTAATGCTGTCTGGCAGTTTCAGCACCGTGTTGTTAGGCCGGCGGCTGAAGCTCACCGTCATTGGCTTCGCAGTTGAGTTGCCCAGTCGCAAAACGTAGCTGTAGTCACTGCCAACTCCAAGGTCGGGAAACGGCAGGAAGTCAAGACTCGCATAAAGCCCCTCGCCAAGAAGACGAGGGCAGTCCTCCGTTATCGGATGATCCATGGTCGTGATGTCCGCCTTCACCCACAGCCTCACATACTGCCTGCCGTCGTTGACGAGCACCACCACCTGCTTGACAAACTTGCCCTGCTTATGGTCGGGGTCAAGACTAACCGTCACTTCCGCCGTCTCGCCCGGACGCACGACGCGCTTGGTGTAGTCTGCCACCATGCAGCCACACCACGTGTTGACGGCAGATATAGCCACCGGCTTGTTGCCATTGTTCTTCAGCCGGAACACATGCGTCACCTTGCCGTCCGACTCGCGTATGTTGCCGAAGTCATGCACGCGGTTGTCGGGACTGAACGTTTCGATGAATTGTGGCTCGCCCGTCTGCGCCATGCACACGACAGTTGCCACAAGCAAAAACAAAAGACATAAAGACTTCTTCATCTCGTTATTTCTTTATTTAGTTGACATTTCATTAAAAAAAGCGGAGGATGCCACCCCACGCATTCTCTCGTCACGAGAAAAGACGCAGCTCTGGTGCACCCTCCTAATTAACCTAAAAACTAATCTTCCTCCCTTAAAAGGTATTTTACCTTACTTAAAAACTGCTCGTGAAAAAACAATCTATTATTACCAAAATCTATCCTCTAATTTTCATTCGGCAAGTAACACACCTGCCTGACCCTGGCATCCCCTATTCGGTAAACGCCAAGCCCCAAGCCAGTGTGCAGTAGCCCCAGTCGGCATATTCCCAATACTCGCTCTCCGAGTCGAGCGCAATGTCAAACTTCACATAGCGTGCCTGTATGCCTCCATAGAGCACATACCAGCGCATCCAGTTGGAGTCGCGGAACGTCTTGTTGCCAGTCGGGTCGCCGAGGTCGGTCCATGTCTTGTTGTCGGTGCTCAGATATACGCGGAATGAAGTGCTGGTCTGCATCAGTTCCGAGTCGGCATTGAATGCGCTCACCTTGCGCACCTTCTTCAGGTCAACCGTGAACGAAGCATTCGAGAGATTGGTGCCCGAGAAGTTCCATCCGTCAAACGTCATATCGTCGGGGTTGAACCCCTCGGCGCTGACGCACTCCCATCCGTCGCAACTCTCTGCCGCCGTGCCGAGCATTGCCGTCGGCTCGCTGTTGATAAGGCTCTCCTTTGTCGTCACCACGATGTAGGCCACCGACTTGTCGGCTGTCACCTTCGAGCCGTTGCCGTAGTCCATCACAAGGCGCAACGGTATGACATACCCCGCGCCCTTGAGCGACTTCGCCTTCTCCGCGTCTACGCTCACCTCCACCGAGCCTGATGTCTCGCCAGCCTTCACCGTGCCGCCTTTTATGACAAGCGACTTTGCCACGTCGTCGGGCAAGGTGGTATATGAAGTGGCGTTGGTGCTGTTGTAGGCATCCACGAGCGAGTTGTCAACCTCTGCCGACAGCGTCATGTCGGCTCCTATGGCATGGGCAAGCTCCACGTCAAACGTGCCCGATACCTCGCCGAACGTGCCCACCGGGGAGTGAACAATGGCACATTCCTTCTTGGCAGTGCCCTTGAACTGTGCAATGTCGCTCGTCGTGTGCACCACGAGATAGGCGTAGCCCATGTCGTCACTCGCCGCGAGTGGACGCTCGCTCTGCTCACCGCCACCCGCAATCTTCAGTCTCACGGGCAGCACATAGTCCTTGGCTGTCAGCGATGCGCGCGCCGACTCTGGTATGCTCACCTTCAAGTTGGCAACGCTGCTGTTGCCGCCTTTGCTTATTCCTACCGATGTGACGACAAGAGCCTTCAGCACGTCGTCGGGCACTGAAGCGTAGCGTGTATTGTTCTCCTCGTTGAATTTCGACACGAGCGACGTGTCGGCCGCTGCCGTGACGGTCAGGCTGTCGCCTATGGCATATTGCAGACGCACCCGCACGTCAGCCTCGGCATCGCCGAACACGCCAACCGGCGTGCGGTAGAGGGTACACTCCGTGACCTTCGATGCAGCCTGGTCGACATACACAAGGTTGTGCTTGTTGCCCAGCACGTCGAAGAAGTCGTTGTCGCTACAGCCTGTGAGGGCTGCCGCACCAAGCAGCAAAGCCCCACAGAATAATGTATTGTAGATTTTCATCGTTTTCGTAATGTTAGTGTGTGATAATTTTTTTCATAAGTGATTAGTACGGACACTTGTGGTTTGGAATCCACGACGGAGAGCCACGGCGCGCCACGGCGTTGTAGCCATGACCAGTCTGGTCGAGTATTGAGCCGTCAGCCTGCTCGTCGGTGCCGCAGAAGCGCCAGTAGGCGATGAGTCCCTCGGAATGTGGGTCTACATAGCATATGTTGTTGAGCAACTGCGACGGTGTGCGCGCCACGTTCCACACGCGGAACTCCGATATGCGGCCGTTCAGGTAGCGTCCGCCGGCAGAATAGCCGATGGCAAACGGACCGCTGCTCTGCGGATAGTCCTGGTCGTAGCTCCACACGAGCGAGATGTCGCCTGTAGCCTTCACGGGGTCGCCCATCGGCTCGCCGTCGAGATACATTGTTATCTGCTTGCCGTCGTAGACGCAGGCGAAGTGGCACCACTTGCCGGTCGGGAAGTGCGTCGGGAAGGTTGTCGGGTGAGGCGTGCCCTTGTCGGGCTTGTCCCACGACGGCGCGCCTGTCTTGCCGCCGGCAAGCTGGAGCTGGTCGGGGTCGCACGACACGTCGCCGAAGCGCAGCAGGAAGTTCTCCTCGCATCCCATGAGCGTGGAGATGTAGGGGCTGCTCTTGCTGAACTCGTTGACGTAGACCTTGCACTCCATCGTCAGTTGCGACAGGTGTCCGAGAGCCTCGTTGTTGAGGAAGCCCGGCACGATGAACGACTTGTTGTTGATGTCTGCCACCTCGGTGGTGATTATCGGCACGAACACTACGTATACCACGGAGCCAGCCTCAAGCAGGTTGCCGTCGCTCGTCACGCGCACCGGCAGGCAATAGCTCTTGCCCTCCTCAAACTTGGTGGGGTCCTCAATCATGAGCTTCGCCTCGGTCGACACAAACTGTCCCGGCTTTATCTGCACCGTGGCGTTGTCGATGTGGTAGGCGTCGGTTGGCGGAGCCACGTAGTTGGAGTTGTTGGCTGCGTTGTAGGCTTCGAGCAACTCAGGAGCCGCCGTGAAGGTTGCGTTTACGGTGTTCTCCACCTTTCCTGTTGATGTGACGGTGAGGTCGACCTTGTCGTTGCCCTCAAAACCCTTTCTTATGGTGTTCTTCTGCATGGTGCCGGTGATGTATACCACGTCGCGGTAGTCGCCGTTGCTGTCCTGGCAGGCAGCCATCACGACAGCCACCAATGCAAGAATCAGATATTTTATCTTGTTCATAATATTCTTTTTTATAATAGATTTAAATCTTTCAATATTTCCATATTTCCATATTTTCTCAGTGTACCGCCGGGTTCTGTATCTGTATGCCCCTGCGCATGTTGGCGTAGTTGCTGTAGCCATAGCCCGAGTTGATATAGTCGCGGTGCATGTAGAAGGCTCCGAAACCGCCCTTGCGTCCGGTTGCAGGTTTGTAGCGGGCATAGTTGAGCAGTTGTCCGCACTCCTCCTTCTTCCAGTTGTCGCCCACGTTCTCGGTATAGATTACCTTCTCTGTGGGGCATCCCGCGAACGGCAGACGGCCGGGCTGGTTGCCGTATGTCTGGTTGACGTAGAGGTTGGTATACTCGTTGGTCGCCTCACCCGGTCGCTGCGAGAAGTAGTCGATGCAGAGCAGCATGTTGGGGTTGCCCTTGATGGTGTAGCCGTCGGCATAGGTGAACGTGTTGTCGGGGCTTGCCTTCGGCCCCACGAACTTGCCTATGTAGGCCACGAAGTAGTCGAACTTCTCGTTCTCCAGCACGTCGCCCTCAGGCTCGTAGTCGAGGTCGATGCCGTCGAGTCCCTGCTCGAATATAGGACGCAGCAGATACTGCGCGAACGCCTGCATGGCACCCTCCTCGTCGCCGTTGTTCCACTGGTCGTAGAACTGCTCGAAGTTGTGTATGCGCACGATTGTCGGCACCACCATCTTGGTGCCCTTGGTCTGCTGTACGAACTTCATCTCGCGGTAGACCTCGGGCAGATATAGAGTGCTCACGTGGGTGGAGTCGTCGCTCGGCACGCCGCTCCACAGCGAGCAGATGTCGAGCGAGTCGGGCAGTCCGTCGAAGCGCGTGGCTGGCGACACGCTCTGCGAGTAGTCGGCAAACCAGCCCCACGCCAGTTCATGGTCAGACGCCTTGTAGTCGCGCAGGTCCTGGTAGTACTGCGCGTCGTATGTTGTAGGTTTCACAATGTCCACGTTCTCGATGTCGGTGTCGCACGAGGCGAGAGCGCACGAGACAAGCATTGCGGCGAATATGTATCTGAAAGTTTTCATTCTATTCTTAGGTTTTTAATAAGTTTCACTCCGTGTTCTTTATCTCTTCTTGTCCCACCACAGCTTCGTTCCACCGGTGTCGCTGCCTCCAAGCAGTCCAACGGCAGCCTCAACATTGGCGGCATTGTTGGAGTACTCGTCCGACGGGAAGCGCAGGCGGCGTATCTGCTCCGTGGTGCTCACGGCTCCGCCACTGGCGTTGTTGTCGATGATGAAGAGCTTCGGGTAGCCCGTGCGGCGGAACTCCGACCATGCCTCCTGTCCGTCGGGGAAGATGGCGAGATACTTCTGGGTGATGATGCGCTCAAGCTTCTTCTCGAACGACGCGCTCTCGTCCCATGCTATCGTTATCGAGCTGACGGCAGAGGCGTCGCGGCCGTTGCCGCTGTTGTCGGTGAACTTGGCGGGCACGCTCTCCGAGTCGGCAAGATAGTTGTCGGCTCCGCTCACGCCGCGCTCGCCGAACGATGCGCGCACGCCAGCCTCATACAAGTCCTTGACCGACGAGCTGCCTATATTCCAGCGCAGCTTTGCCTCGGCGCGCAGGAAGAAGCTCTCGGCACCCGACATCCACTGCATCGACGAGTTCGACTGCACGTTCATTGCCGACGTGCTGTTGGTGTAGGCGTCCTGGCTGTTGATTTTCAGTCCGGGGTATACACCGTGGAGTCCGCCGCCGTCTACTGCCTCGTCGAAGTAAGCCTTGCCGCGCGGGTCGTTGTAGCCATTGATGTAGCTGTCGATGCAGGCACCCATGCGCAGGTCGCCGAAGCTGTGGGTCACTTCCCAGTAGGGGTTGAGGTATGAATAGTCGGCACCGTTGCTGTGCTCTGCCTTCTGCTCAAGAAATCCGAGCGGCAGGTTTATCGACTTTGTTGCCTCTGCCTTGGCGAGAGCCTCATCAGCGTAGCACACGCGCAGGGCAAGACGCAGGCGCAGCGTGTTGGCAAACTTTATCCAGCTCTCCACATTGCCGCCAAACACATAGTCGAACTTGGCAAGCAGCTTCGACGACGCGTCGGCGTTGTGATACTCGCAGAGGGCGTCGATGGCATCGTCAAGCTCGGCAAAGAACTGGCGGTAGACACTCTCCTGCGAGTCGTAGCCCACCTTGAGGGCGGTGCCGAACTTGGAGTAAGGTATCGGACCGTACATGTCGGTGATGCGGCTCATGCCGAACACCTTCACCACCTTGCCGAGAGCCGTCACGGCAGCCGTGCCGTTTGCCTCGGAGTTCTTGTTGAGCGTGTACCAGGGCTGCATGATGTTGGTGTAGGCGGCGTTGAAGGGCAGGTTCACCCATTTGTCGGGCATGAGGTAGTGGGCGTTGTGGAGCGAGCCTATGTCGTAGGCTGCCTTGATGTTCGACAGATAGCCGGAGAAGATGCCGCCTGTGAGCATGTCGGTGATTTCGAAGTCGCCGCCTTTGTCGAGACCCACGATGAAGACGTTGTGCTCCATCTGGGCGAAGAAGCCGCCGGTGTTCCAGTTGTCGCGGCTCATGTCTTCCTCGGTGGCTGAGTTATGGTCGGTGTTCCACTTGTCGAACTCGGCTGTGCACGAGCTGAGCGCGAAGGCGGCTGCAATGGCTGCTATGCCGCAAGTGATTTTATTGTTAAGTTTCATAATGGATGTTCGGTTTAGAAGTCAACTTTTACGGAGAATCCGAGATTGCGCAGTGAAGGCATCATGAAGTTGTCGATGCCCGTGAAGTAGGTGCCCGTGGAGGCTGTCAGCTCTGGGTCGAACGGTGCCTTGCAGTAGAGCATGAAGAGGTTGCGGCCTGTGAACGCCACGTGCATGTTCTGAATCCACGGCACGAGCTTCTTGATTGGCACGTCGTAGCCCACGGAGAGTTCTGACAGGCGCACGTTGGTGGCGCTGTAGATGTAATAGGCGCCGATGCTCGGGCCAACCTTCGAGTAGAAGTCCTGCACTGGTATCTGGTAGCCGTTCACACTCACGCCGCCAGCGTCACGCGCGTCGGCTGTTGTCTTCGAGGCTCCGAAGTAGTCCATGTAGCCCTGGGTGATGCTCGACACGCGTCCGCCCACGCGGGCTGTGAGAAGCACGTTGAGGTCGATGCCCTTCCACGAGAAGCTGTTGCGCCAGCCGAGGTTGTACTTGGGGTTGACGTTGCCGGCATACACATACTTGCCCTCGTCAACGCCCGAGATGTTGCGCGATCCGTAGTCGACAATCACGAAGCCGTGCTCGTCGCGCTTGGGCACCGTCACGTAGAGGTCGCCCATGGAGCCGCCCTCCGTCACCATCACCTTGACGGGTCCGAG
>JBNMLZ010000097.1:0-7240 GCA_050875085.1 Prevotella sp.
AACTTCAATATAATGGATTTCGTCCTTTCTGACGAAGACATGGCTCTTATCGAAGCGATGGATAGTGGAAGTAACCTTATTTTGGATATACGTGCAAAAGAGGAAGTGACTCGTCTGCACAACATCCCAGTTATTAATGAATAGCATGTATCATCAACAAAGAAATATTACCTTGTTCCTTCTCGTTCTATCGCTCTTCCTCGTGACGACGACAATGGGGATGGCGCAAGGCAAAACAAAATCAACGGAAAATACAGAAATTATGGGAAAGAAGAATTTAGGTAGTGCCTCAGATGATGTGCTCGACAAGGACGGCAAGCAACCTCGCATGTGCGCCAAGGAGCCGATGCAAACCGACGGCATCGTTCGTCTGTCAAGAATCGAGGTCTATCCAGAATATCTCAAGGAGTACATGGAGTATGCCAATGAGGTGGGTGAGGTATCGCTCCGCACAGAGCCTGGTGTGCTGACGATGTATGCCGTGAGCGAGAAAGAGAATCCTTGCATCATCACGATTCTTGAAACATACTCCAGCCAAGAGGCTTACAAGAAGCACATCGCCTCCGTCCATTTTCAAAAGTACAAACGGGGAACTCTGAAAATGGTGAAGGACTTGAAGCTGACCGACCAGACTCCGCTGAACCCGAAGAACGTAATCAATAATTTTATAAAATAGAAAAATATGAAAACACTATTGTTAATAGGTGGCATCGGTATGCAAGAGATTTTGTTCATTGCTCTTATAGTGTTGCTTTTCTTTGGCGGCAAGAAAATCCCCGAACTGATGAACGGCATAGGAAAAGGCGTTCGCTCATTTAAGGATGGACTGAATGGTGTTGAAAAGGAATTGGAAGATGACAAAACTGATTCAAAAGATGTCAAGCAATAAGGATGCAAAACAAATGACCTTTTGGGAACATCTGGACGAGTTACGCTCAATAATACTGAAGGCAATTATCCTCATAGTTGCCTTCAGCATTATAGCCTTTATTTTTAAGGACGAACTCTTCAAAATAGTCCTTGCGCCAAAGAACGCAAACTTCATTACATACCGAATACTAAGTTTTTGTGGAAATGTATTCGGGCAATCTGATTTTATTGCTTTTCATATAAAGCTAATCAACACAGGGCTTGCAGAACAGTTTGTCATTCATATGAAAACTGCGATGTGGGCAGGTTTCTTATGTGCGCTCCCATACATTATATACTTGTTGTTTCATTTTGTAGCCCTAGCCTTGTATGAAGAAGAACTGAAATATACGACATATATTTGTGGATGGGGCTATATAATGTTTGTCTTGGGGGTATTGGTCAGCTATTTTCTTGTCTTTCCGTTGACATTCCGTTTCTTGGGTACATACCAAGTGAGTGCGGAAGTTACCAACATGATTTCCATCCAGTCCTATATGGATACACTTATTATGTTGTCATTGGCAATGGGCGTAGTCTTTGAAATGCCACTGCTTTCCTGGCTTTTAGGGAAAATGAACATTCTTTCGTCTGATATGATGCGTAAATACCGCAGACATTCATACGTGGTTATATTGATAATAGCAGCCATAATAACCCCAACCTCAGATGTGTTTACACTTCTTGTTGTCAGTTTGCCAATGGGAATACTCTATGAAATAAGTATTCTGATATCAGGCAAGCATAAGTAGTTTTTTGGGGTGGGGGCTGAGGAGCCGTTAGTCTCCACTATTTTTTATATTCCAAGCTTCTCTATTTTGTTGTAAATTGTCTTTCTGTCCACTCCGAGCAGCCTGGCAGCCTTTGCCTTGTTGCCGCCAGTCTGGCGCAGGGCGGCGATGATGCGCGAGCGTTCGTCATCCTCGTCGTGGAGGGCGGTGACGGTGGGGGCGGCTGTGGTTGCGGGCGGCATGGCTTGCTGTAGCTCGGTGGCGGTTATCTTGCTGCCGCGCGTGAGCAGTACGGCGCGCTTGATGACGTTGTTCAACTCACGCAGGTTGCCGGGCCATGAGTGGGCGGCGAGCATCTCTGCGGCGGTGGAGTCGAAGCCTTCTACGGAGCGGTTGAGTTCTTCATTGGCATGGCGGATGAAAAGGTCGGCAAAGAGGAAGAGGTCGCTGCCGCGCTCGGCGAGTTTTGGCATGTAGATGGTGAACTCGTTGATGCGGTGGTAGAGGTCCTCACGGAAGCGTCCCTCGCTGACGGCCTCGGCAAGGTTCTCGTTGGTGGCGCAGACAAGGCGGATGTCGATGGGGATTTCCTTGTCGCTGCCTAATGGACGTATGCGGCGCTCCTGAAGTGCACGCAGCAACTGCACCTGTACGTCATAGCTGAGGTTGCCTACCTCATCGAGAAACAGTGTGCCGCCATTAGCCAACTCAAAGGCACCGCGCTTGTCGGCGTCGGCCCCGGTGAACGCTCCTTTCTTGTGGCCGAAGAACTCAGATGCTGCCACATCGCGTGGTATGGCTCCGCAGTCGAGGGCAAAGAAAGGCTTGTCGCTGCGCTGGCTTAGTTCGTGTATGCGGTGGGCGACATATTCCTTGCCAGTGCCGGATGCGCCGAGAATGAGCACCGACATTGGGGTGGGGGCAACAAGCTCAACGTAGCTGTAGAGTTGTCGCGAGGCTTCGCTCTTGCCCTCGATGTAGCGGGGCGCACTGGGAGCGGGGGCGCCCTCGCCCCCGGCATTAGTAATAGTGGCATTTCTATTAGAATAGTCGGAGGCGGGGGCGCCTCCTCTCCCAGTTATGGTGCCTCCTCTCCCAGTCAGGGCATCGTTTATTTTCTGAAGCAGGATGTCTGGTTGTACTGGTTTGGCTATGTAGTCGGCGGCTCCCGACTTCATGGCGAGCACAGCGTTCTGCACCTCGGCATAGTTGGTCATGACGATGAATGGGGCGTTGTTGCCGTGTTCACGCATCCATGCAAGCAGACGAAGTCCGTCGTGGTCGGGCAGACGGAGATCTGACAAAACGAGGTCTACATCATTATCCATAAGCAGCTTCACGGCTGTCCCGACCGATGTCGCCTTGTCCACCTCAAAACCTTTCTTCCGCAACCATGTCTGTAGCATGGTGCCGAAGGCTATGTCATCCTCTACAATTAATATATGTCGCATGTGATAATCTCCCTGTTATTGTCTTGCAAAGTTAGCGATTTATTCTGAACTGTCCATAATGTCAGCCACCATATTTAATGTGTCCTTCAGTCGTTCCACCAATGTCATGCGCTCCTGCATCCCGGTCTCTGCGATATGCTCAGGGGTCAAGGCTGTGAGCCATTCGTTTTTGCCGTGTTGCAGCATTTCGAGCAGGGGCATTGCTTTGTGGGCGGCACGTGCCACATGTTCGGTGTTGTTGGCATCGTCAAGCAACTCCAAGTACTCGGCAATGGAGCGGTGCAGGTCGTCAATGATTTGCCGCTCTGCGTCAGGGTCGCCGTCTGCAAATTGAAGCACGTTGTGGATTAATCCGTGACGGAGGTCTCCGGCCTCCGCAGCAGATAGGGTGTGTGAGCTACAGGTTATGTCGGGGGCGAGGCGCCCCCGGTCCCAGTTATGGGTGAGTTGGCAGATGGTGGCGGCAAGGGTCTGTACGTCGAACGGCTTGAACAGGCAAGCATCGAAACCCTCCTTGCGCAATTGCGGCATGATGCTTGGCTCGTGGGCGGTCATGGCGATGAACTTGGGCGCAGGCTGATGTTGTGACGTGGCATCACAGCGTATACGGCTCATAATCTCGTTACCGTTCATCTCGGGCATCTCGATGTCGGTGAACACGAGCTGTGGAGCCATATTGTGGGCAAGCTTTATGGCATCGGCAGCGTGCATGGTTGTAGTGACGCTGAACTCAGTGCCGTCAATCTTGGCAAGCATCTCTTTGAGGAGCTGCAACTGAAGGCGGTCGTCGTCGATGATGAGTACAGACAGGTGGCATGTTGTTGTGGCGGTGGAATGGTGGGGTGGTGTGGCGGTGGAATGGCATGTTGGGGTGGCGGCGGACGGGAGTCCGCCGTTCCGGGAGGCTGTCGTGAGTAATTCAACAGGAATACAGACTGTGAACTTCGACCCACTTCCTTTCCTCGACGCCACATTGACAGTGCCGCCCAACATCTGCACAATCTCGCGTGTTATCGACAAGCCGAGTCCTACACCCTCTCTGCCGCCCGCATTGCTTAGACGTGTAAAAGCGTTGAACACGCGGCTTTGCTCATCGTCGGTCATTCCGCAACCAGTGTCAGCCACACTGATTAGCAGCCGGCTGCCGCTTGTTGCTACAGCCACCGTTACATCGCCTTTGTCGGTATACTTTATGGCATTGCCGATAAGATTGTTTGCCACCTGCTTTATGCGGAACGCGTCCGACTGGCACATCATAGCCTTGTCTACCCGTATGTCTGCCTTTAGGTTGAGGTTCTTGCTCATTGCCTGTGGTTGCATTTCTGCAACACACTCCTCAACAAGCGCGGCAGGGGCGAAGCTCGACATGTGCATCTCCGCCTTGCCGCTTTCTAACTGGTGATAGTCGAGCAGAGCCGACACGAGTTGCAGCAGATGGCGCGCGGAGCCGGCTATGTTTTGCAGATAGCCTTGGGCTTTGGGTATGTTGACGTATTCGCCGAGCAGGTCGATGAATCCGGCAATCGACGCGGCAGGCGCCTTTATGTCGTGGGTGATGGTCAGCAGGAGCCGTTCGCGCTGCTGCATGATGCGCTCCGTCTCAGCCTTTGCCTCTACGATGCGCTCATGGTCGCGCCGCTGGCGGCGTATGTCGCGCAGGATGTATACCACGAGGATTGCAGCCGAGAGTATGGCGAGCGCTCCGAGCGCCCCGATGCGCATTATCATCAGCTGTCGCGATCTCACGGCACGGTCGACGGCATGTTGCATGGCGTGGTGCTCGTCGCTCTGGATGTCTTCGAGTAACTGTCCGGTGCGGCGCGCGAGCAGGATGCTGACGCGCTGCAAGCGGTTGTTGCGGTTGGTTATGATGTCGTGTTGTCGGCTTGTTGCGCGTTGCTCCTCGGAGCGTATCTCGTTGAGAGCGGTAGCCACTGAGTCGGCTATGTTGAGCCGGCTGTTGGCTGTGTCGGTAGTGGGTTGGTGTTCGATGCGCGTGGTGCTCACGGTGTCGGCATGTTGGCGGCGGAAGGCGTCGCCGAGCCGTCGGAAGAACCCGCGGCGGCTCTTCACTATCTCGTAGACGGTCTCATGTTGCTCGTGGCGCGACTCAGTATGCGGGTGTATGACCACCGAGTCGCGTCCGCTTTGCAGTGCCCTCACCTTGTCGTTGTAGTAGATGTCGCGTTGGTCCTTGCCCAACTCAGCCATCACGAGCAGCGTGTTCTCGCGCTTGGCACGTAGCAGCATGGCGAGCGAGTCGAGTCGTTGGCGCTTCTTGGGGTCGTCGAGCATCGGGCGCAGGCGGTTGAGCTTGTCTGCCGACTGGCTGAGGGCACGGTCGAAGCGCGTCCACTCGTCGGCGTCGCCGAGCAGTATGGAGCGTTCGGCGTTGGCTGTCTCAAGCATTGAGCACACGAGTGAGTCGACAACGTCGCGTCTTTGCAACAGTTGTTCCGAGGCGCGGTTGACGGCTGTCAGCGAACGGGTGTTGTCGTAGGTCATCCATGTGGCTGCAATCAGCACAATGGCGAGCACGGCGTAGCCGGTGATAATCTTTATTCGGGTACTGAACATCTGGTTTCCTTTTCTGTTTCTACATATAATAAACGCGGAATCGGGCGAAAAATTGCACCGGAACGGCGGACTCCCGTCCGCCGCGCTACAAAACGAGGAAGATATTAAAGTTTACGATGCGGCGGACGGGAGTCCGCCGTTCCGTAAGAATAACAAAAATCCCTGGAAGGACATTGCTGCTCTTCCAGGGATTGTGCATGGTATTAGGACTTATGTCAGGGAAAATGGTTTGTATTCTGTTTCGTTTACTTTTTTCTTATGCCACGTTTGTAGAGTCTGTTGTGGTTGTCTCCACGTTTGTTGAGTCGGAGAACATATGCATTGCTGTGTCGGCTGAGCTGTCGGCTGGAGCCACATTCTCTTCTGTGGCAGCCGGCTCTTCTGCTGGAGCCACTGTGTCGGTGGTTGTTGTGTCTTCAGGTGTGGCGAAGTTGAGGCTCGACTGTGAGCCATTAGCGAACACGTTGCTTACTGATACCATTGCCACCATTGCTATAACTGCGAAAAATAACTTCTTCATATGCTTTAATTTTTTAGTTGTGAATATTAATTGTTTACGCCCAATAAAATGCCAATGGCGTGCCAAAACTTTTGTGTGAGTTATAATCCATTGAAAATCAATGGTTAAATAAAATTGTTGCTAAAAAATGAGCAAATGAAAAAGTGTGGAAAACTGTGGAAAGGGTGTGGAATTTTTCCACACCCCCAGTGTTGATATATGTAGAAATTATGTAGTGAGTCGGTGCAGGGGGCACATTATCAGTCGTCCTTCATCATCGCGCAGGTGCATCCCGCTGCCATGGCAATATCTGAAATACCTACATTCGGCACATTCATCCTTGCGCATCCACTCGCGGTTGCGGTAGGGCACAAACTTTTGGTTCCAAACGCTCATGAAGTCATCCTTGTATATATTGCCTTGGTGATAGTTGGCGCGAATGCTGGCACATGCCGATATGGAGCCGTCGGCAAGCACCGAGCCTACCGTTACACCGGCTTGGCAACCGAAGAAGTAGTCGCGAATGTCGCCCTCATAGTTGCCCATGAACCCCTCGCAGCCATAGTTGCAGTTGATGAGTCCTTCATGGCGTGTCTGCTTTATGAACTCCAGTATGCCGCGGTACTCCTCTGCCGTGAGGTGCATGTCGGGGTCGGCGGCTGCCCTGCCAACAGGAAACACAGCCACCACGCGCCACCGCTTCACGCCCTTATTGATGAGGAAGCGCTTGATGTCGGCAAGATGGGGATAGTTGCGGCGGTTCACGCATGTAAGGATGTCGAATGTTATCTCTGTATGACTTGTAAGCATGTCGATGGCTTGCGACACCATTGAGAAGCTCCGGCTGTTGCCGCGCATCCAGTTGTGGTCGTCGCCGAGTCCGTCCATGCTGATGGTCATGGTGTGCAGCCCGGCATCTATGAGCGACTGGAACCGCTCAGGCGTGAGAAACAGCGCGTTGGTGACCATTCCCCATGGAAATCCCCGTTCGTAGATGGCCAGTCCGCACTCGGCGATGTCCTGCCGCATGAGCGGTTCACCGCCGGTAACTATCACGAACACCTTGTGTGGGT
>JBNMLZ010000098.1:0-7210 GCA_050875085.1 Prevotella sp.
GGCGTTCTACTGATTGGCGATGCTGGGGCGAGGGTGTTCTCCTGGTTGGCGATGCTGGTGGGCGATGGCGTTCTCCTTGTTGGCGATGTCGGGGGCGAGGGCGCCCCCTCTCCCAGTTATCTCAATATGTTAATCCAAACAGAACCAAATATATAATGAGAATATTGCATTTCACTCCCCTCTCCTTCGGGGAGGGGAAAAACCGCCTAAGGCGGTTTGGTGGAGGGGCTTTACTTTTGCTTCTTGCCCTCACCGCTTCCGCCCGCTCCCGCGAGAACTTCGACGAGGGTTGGCGATTCACCCTCGGCGACTCCATACAGATGTCGCAGAGCAACTACAACGACTCGTCGTGGCGGCTGCTCGACCTGCCTCACGACTGGGCTATCGAGGGCGATTTCTCCGACTCCAACCCGTCGGGTGCCGGTGGCGGCGCATTGCCGGGTGGAGTGGGGTGGTACCGCAAGCACCTGCGCGTCAACGTGAAGCCGGGCGAGCGCTACTTCATCGACTTCGACGGAGTGTACATGAACTCCACTGTCTACATCAACGGCAAGAAACTCGGTACCCGTCCTTACGGCTACAGTAGTTTCCGCTACGAGCTTACGCCATATCTCTCGCCGTCGGGCGACAACGTGATTGCCGTGAAGGTGGACAACAGCGACCAGCCCAACAGCCGTTGGTATAGCGGTTGCGGCATCTACCGCCATGTGTGGTTCACGGAGACCAATGCCGTAGGCGTAGCCCACTGGGGCACATACGTCACTTCAATCATCGGTGACAACGGCGAGGCTCACTTCACAGTTGCTGCCGACCTTGAGAACACTATCGGCAAGGACGTGCAGGCAGAGGTGCGCAACGTGCTGCTCGATGCCAACGGTAAGGAGGTGGCGCAGTCTTCCGTGCCTCTCACCATTGAGGACAACACCACCAACACACAGACTTTCACCCTGAAGCATCCAACGCTTTGGACTCTTGAGCGTCCTTATATGTATAAGGTGCGGACGGAGGTCGTTGTCGATGGCATGGTGGTTGACACCTATGAGACGCAGACAGGCGTGCGCTCGTTCAAGTTCGACCCAAAGACAGGTTTTTCTCTGAACGGCAAGGCTATGAAGATAAACGGTGTCTGCCAGCACCACGACCTCGGTTGCCTCGGTGCCGCGCTCAACGAGGATGCACTCTACCGCCAACTCCGCATACTGAAGGAGATGGGTGCCAACGCCGTGCGCTGCTCGCACAATCCTCCCGCTCCGGAACTGCTGAATATGTGCGACACGATGGGACTTATCGTCATGGACGAGTCGTTCGATATGTGGCGCAAGAAGAAGACGCGCAACGACTATGCGCGGTTCTTCGACAAGTGGTATGAGCGCGACCTTACCGACCTCATACGCCGCGACCGCAACCATCCGAGCGTGATGATGTGGAGCATCGGCAATGAGGTGCTTGAACAGTGGCAGCAGGCTGATGCCGACACGCTGTCGTTGGAGCAGGCCAACCTTATCCTCAATTTCGGTCACGACATCTCTGCCCAGGCTGGCAACAAGGAACTTTCTGTCAACTCGCGTCTCGCAATGAAGCTCGCCGCAATAGTGCGCAAGCTCGATTCCACGCGACCAATCACAGCCGGATGCAACGAGCCAGACCCCAACAACAACCTATTCCGTGGTGACGCCTTGGACCTCATCGGCTTCAACTACCATCGCCAGTGGATTAAGGATGTGCCGAAGAACTTCCCAAATAAGCCATTCATCATGACCGAGAGTGTGTCGGCTCTTCAGACGCGCGGCTACTACGTCATGCCGAGTGACAAGGAGATACTCGCGCCCAACGACTGGCGTGTGGCTTACACCGACCCTACCTACAAGTGCAGTGCCTACGACAACTGCCATGTGCCTTGGGGCTCAACGCATGAGCAGACATGGGACATCGTGAAGCACACGCCGTGGTGCTCTGGTCAGTTCATCTGGACTGGTTTCGACTACATCGGTGAGCCTACGCCTTATGGCTATCCTGCCCGCTCAAGCTATTTCGGCATCATCGACTTGGCTGGTTTCCCGAAGGACTCCTACTATATGTACCAGAGTGAGTGGTCGAACAAGACTGTGCTCCATCTCTTCCCTCACTGGAACTGGCTGAAGGGTCAGGATGTTGACCTCTGGTGCTACTACAACAACGCCGACGAGGTGGAGTTGTTTGTCAACGGCAAGAGTGCCGGAGTGAAGCGCAAGAAGGACTCGCATGAGTATCATGTGATGTGGCGCGTTAAGTATGTGCCGGGATATGTTAAGGTGGTGTCGCGTCGCAACGGCAAGATCGTCGCCCAGCAGACAATCCACACCGCCGGCGCTCCCGACCATATCCGCCTCACGACCGACAAGAAGCAGCTCACGGCTGACGGCAAGTCGCTCGCATTCGTCACCGTAGAGGTGGTCGACCGCAATGGCAATCTCTGCCCCAATGCCATGAACGATATCTACTTCGATGTCGAGGGTGCTGCCCGCATCGCCGGAGTTGACAACGGCTCGCAGACTTCCACCGAACGCTTCCAAGCCAACCACCGCCAGGCTTTCTATGGCAAGTGCCTCGTGGTGCTCCGTAGCGACAAGAAGGGCGGACGTGTGAAGCTGACGGCGAAGGGCGTTGACTTGCGGGATGCGTCACTTGAACTTAATGTGAAGTAAAAACAAAAACATAAAAAACACCCAACTATGGGCAAAACCCTTCGGGTTTCAATAAATAAAGTTACGGTTGGGCTTACGAGAGCAAGCTCTCGACACCGCAATCATAACTTTATATATTGGTGCTGCAAGCAGCACTTTGCCCACAGTCGGGCGATAAACATAAAAAACATTTGGACAAAGATTTATTGCACGAAGGTTGGTAAATAAAACTTGTTGCATAAAAGTTTGCTAAACTGTCAATAGTTTTGACGCTAATGTTTTTATTGTTTTTGTCTTAACTCAAATAAATTTTTAAAATAAAAATCTTAAATAATAATGATGAAACAAACATTACTTTCGGCAGCCATCGCGCTCACCATCTCAGTTAGTGCCGCTGCCCAGTCGTCGCGTCCGGTCTATCTCGACCCCAACGCGCCTGTTGAGGAACGTGTGCAGGACGCACTGAAGCGTCTGACCGTTCACGAGAAGGTTTCGCTCCTGCACGCGCAGAGCAAGTTCACAACTCCCGGTGTGCCGCGTCTCGGCATCCGCCAGCTCAACATGAGCGACGGCCCTCACGGAGTGCGTGCCGAGGTTGACTGGAATTCATGGAATTCCGCCAACTGGACCAATGACTCAATCTGTGCATTCCCGTCGCTGACGTGTCTCGCATCGACATGGAACCGCGACCTCTCTGCCCTATACGGCAACGCCGTCAGCGAGGAGTTCGCCTTCCGTGGCAAGGACATCCTGCTTGGCCCTGGCACGAGCATTGCGCGTATGCCGCTCAACGGCCGCAACTTCGAGTATATGGGCGAGGATCCTTACTTGGCTGGCGAGATGGCAGTGCCTTACATTCAGGCTGCGCAGAAGAACGGCGTGGCTTGCTGCCTGAAGCACTTCGCGCTGAACAACCAGGAGGTAGACCGCTTCACGGTCAACGTGAATGTCGACGAGCGCGCTTTCCGCGAGATTTACATGCCGGCTTTCAAGAAGTGCGTGCAGGAGGGCAAGCTGTGGACCATCATGGGTTCTTATCCTCTTTGGGAGGGTGAGCACATGTGCCACAACAACAAACTCCTTAACCAGATACTGAAGAAGGAGTGGGGCTTCGACGGTGCTGTTGTCAGCGACTGGGGTGGAACCCACGACACATGGCAGGCTGCCATGAATGGTCTCGACATCGAGATGGGTACAGACACCAACGGCAAGACCGAGGACCACTCCAACGGTTACAACACTTATCGCCTTGCCGACGCTTTCGAGAAGCTCATCAACGAGGGCAAGATTCCTATGAGCGTGCTCAACGACAAGGCAGAGCGCGTGCTCCGCACTATCTTCCGCACTTCGATGAACCCCAACAAGGTGATTGGCTCGCAGTGCTCTGAGGAGCACTACAACGTTTGCCGCGAAGTAGGCGAGGAGGGCATGGTGCTGCTGAAGAACCAAGGCTCTGTCCTCCCTATCAAGAAGGGTCAGTACAAGCATATCCTCGTTGTGGGCGACAATGCCGTGCGCAACATGAGCGAGGGTGGCGGTTCGTCGGAGTTGAAGACCAAGTTCGACATCTCTCCGCTCGAAGGCTTGAAGAATGTATATGGCGACGCTATCGACTTCGCGCGCGGCTATTATGCCGGTCGTGCTCTCTACGATGCTGTTGACCCGATTTCGGAGGACTCACTGAAGACTCTCAAGGCTGAGGCTCTGGAGAAGGCAAAGAAGGCAGACATCATCATCTATATCGGTGGACTGAACAAGAACTGCAAGCAGGACTGCGAGAACAGCGACCGCGAGTCTTATGACCTCTCTTATGGTCAGAACGACCTTATCGCTGCCCTTGCAAAGGTGCAGAAGAACATCGTGGTTGTTACATATGGCGGCAACGCCTACGCTACTCCTTGGATAAACAACGTAAAGGCGTTGATGCACTGCTGGTACCTTGGCTCTATGTCGGGTGTGACACTTACTGAGGCTATCTCTGGCAAGGTGAACCCAAGCGGCAAACTGCCTGTGACATTCGCCAAGAAGCAGGACGACTACCGTTGCTTCCAGTTCGGAAAGCGTGGCTATCCGGGCGTTGACGGACAGGTCTACTACGACGAGGGCATCTACGTTGGCTACCGTTGGTTCAACACCAAGAAGGTGCAGCCGCAGTTCCCGTTCGGCTTTGGTCTGAGCTACACTACATTCAAGTATGGCAAGCCGTCGCTCTCTGCCAAGACAATGACAAAGGACGGCAAGATAACGGTTACTGTTCCTGTTACGAACACAGGCAAGGTGGCAGGCAAGGAAGTCGTAGAGTTGTTCATCGGCGATGTGAAGTCGTCTGAGCCACGTCCTGCAAAGGAACTCAAGAACTTCGCCAAGGTATCTTTGGCTCCGGGTGAGACAAAGACCGTCAGCTTCGACATCACAGCCTCTGACCTCGAATACTGGTCAACCAAGACCCACGCTTTCGTTGCAGAGCCGGGTGCCTTCAAGGCTTACGTATGCGCAAGCGAGACCGACGTGCGCGGCGTGGCTGACTTTGAGTTGAAATAAAGAACGTATAACGAAACGAATAATAACAAAAAACTGCAAGTTGAATGTTTCAAACATCCAATTTGCAGTTTTTTTGTTGCCTTATCCGTAGCCTTGTTCGTGGCGGAGGCCGGAGACCTCCGCTACGTGGAAGCGGTTAGAAGACAACGTCTCCGTTCTCCACTTTCTCCGACGGTTGCAGCAGCACGCATCCTTGTGCCGAATTGGTGCCAAGAATGCGCACCTCGCTCTTCACCGAACCGATATGCATGGCAGGGAGGTTAACGCAGCAGATGACCTGCTTGCCCACAAGGTTCTCCTCGTTGTACAGGTCGGTGATTTGTGCCGACGTTGATTTTATTCCAATCTCCTTGCCGAAATCAATGTCCACCTTATAGGCAGGCTTGCGGGCACGTTTGTTAGTCTCCACATGCACCACCGTTCCAGCACGCATCTCTATTTTGTCGAAATCCTCAATTGTAATTTCCATGATTTTATTTCTTTAGCTTTTCTATCTGTTCTCTATCCAGTCCCGTGTATTTCGCGATTTTGTCTATCGGCTCACCGTCCTCAAGCATCATCCTTGCAGTTTGGATTTTCTGCTGGTCAATGCCTTCAGCAAGTCCTTTGGCAAGTCCTTTGGCAAGTCCTTCAGCTCTTCCTTCAGCTCTTCCTTCAGCCCTTCCCTCGGCTCTTCCTTCCTGCAATCCATCGTCATATCCCGTCATGATGACGCTACGCTGATAGCGAAGGTTCTCCATGTGGCGCACGTAGTCGATGCGTTCTTTTGCAGACAGCTTGTCAACAGCCAGGCACTTGCGTGCCACGGCGAGACCGGGGGCGTTGGCTCCGTCCTTTATGTCACCAGTCTTCAGGAAGTCGATCCACTCGTCGAGGTTGCTCACTGCAAGTTTGTCGAAGTTGTCGACGCACAGCAAGTAGTATTCTGGGAATATGTCGCCAGCCTCGCGCCGCGTTTTATCCCCTTTCTCAATCTCGTCGCCGAAGAACACCTCGCTCTGTCGGTTTGACAGCTTCAGAATGTCGTGCGGCTCGTGCATCCCTTGGAACACGGTTCTGCCGTGATACACGTAGTCCTTTGCCTGTCCGAGCGAGAAGTAGACAATATTGATGGAGTACACCTTGCGCACCTTGTCGTAGTCGTCGCCAAGGTCGATGTAATCAGTGATTACCTTCGACACGCCGTAGAGTATGCGGTGGAAGTAGGTAAGCTCGCGTGTGTTCTGTATCTCGAAGATTGTCAGCTCGCCCTTCTCGTTCTCGGCAAGAATGTCAACGCGGTTGAACTTGTCGTTCTCACTCTGCTGGTTGGTCTCGCTCTCAAGAAACCGCTTTATCTTGAACTTCTCGTTGAGCAGCGAGTACATCAGTCCCTCCAGCACGGCATAGTTGGCCTTGTTGCGCAACAGCCGCTTCATAGCCCAGTCGAATCGTATATAGTTTGCCATAAATATATTTGAATTTAATTTTTCCTGCCGCTAAGTTACGAAATATTTCTCAGATACAATAGTTTGAGTATTTTTTTTCGACCCTCTTTTTATTTTCCATCACGAAAAACCTTTGGTGGCACACCCATAATTTCTTTGAATTTGCGGTTGAAGTGCGGCAGAGTGTTAAACCCGCAGAGATAGGCAATTTCAGATATGGAATGTTGGGTGTTGCGAAGCATTTTGCATGCTGCCTCTATTCTAAGGTGGATGAGATACTGAAATATGGTCTCGCCAGTTTCTTCCTTGAATTTCCGACAGAGAGCTGTGGCGTTGGCGCCAAGATTAGATGATAGGGATTGAAGACTGATGTCGTTTTTGTAATGAATCTTGATGTATCGTTTGCACTTTTCGACGGTGACTCCAAGATTTTCTTTTTCCGGCACTTCACTTAGATGGCTTATGGTTGTGCTTGTCTCCAATTCTCTGCCTAAATAATCGAGCAAGTTCAGCAAAATGCACAGTCGCTGTATGCCTTCCGCTTGGTGTAGAGATACAAACATATTGAACAGCCCGTGA
>JBNMLZ010000099.1:0-7203 GCA_050875085.1 Prevotella sp.
ATACGACATACTCGCCGTGCGCATCATCTACACTCCTAAGGTGCGTTCTGAAGAAATCAACGAGTGCTTCAAAATCTACGTCGCCATCAACCAGATATACAAGTCACACCCCGACCGCCTGCGCGACTGGGTGAACCATCCCAAGGCCAACGGCTACCAGGCGCTGCACGTCACACTGATGTCAAACCAGGGCAAGTGGATTGAGGTGCAGATACGTTCCGACCACATGGACGAGGTGGCTGAGCAGGGATTCGCCGCCCACTGGAAATACAAGGATGGGGCTTCAGCAGAAATCAACGACGACACCGAGCTCAACAACTGGCTGTCGACCATCAAGGAAATTCTCGACGACCCGCAACCCGACGCAATGGACTTCCTCGACACCGTGAAGCTCAACCTCTTCGCAAGCGAGATTTTCGTGTTCACTCCAAAGGGCGAGATAAAGACTATGCCGGCTGGCTGTACAGCCCTCGACTTCGCCTTCCAGATACACACTTTCCTCGGCAGCCACTGCATTGGAGCCAAGGTCAACCACAAGCTCGTGCCATTGAGCCACAAGTTGCAGAGTGGCGACCAGGTGGAAATCCTATCCTCGAAGTCGCAACACGTGCAGCAGTCATGGATCAACTTCGTGTCCACAGCCAAGGCAAAGGGCAAGATTCTCGCTATCCTGCGCCGCGACAACCGCGAGATGCAGAAGAAGGGCGAGCAGATTCTCGACGACTGGCTGCGCAAGAACGAGATGGAGATGACCACTCCCGTGCTATCCAAGCTGTGCGACTTCCACGAGTTCACAAAGACCGACGACCTGTTCCTCGCCATCGGCAAGCGCACCGTGCTTCTCGGTGACAAGGATCTCGACGAACTGCGCGAGAAGAAGCCAGAGACGGTAGGAGGATGGCGCAAGTTTGTGCCTTTCCTTGGACGCAACGACAAGAAGGACGACAAGAAGGATGACTTCTTCACCGTAGGCGAGGGCTTCAACAAGAAGAAACCTGTCTACGTGAACGAGGAGAACATCTCAAAGTTCATCTTCCCACCATGCTGCCACGCCATACCGGGCGATGACATCCTGGGCTACATCGACAACAAGAACAGGATTGAGATTCACCGCCGCGACTGCACCGTCGCATCCAAGCTCAAGGCCACCTACGGCAAGCGCATCCTCGACGCCAAATGGGACATGCACAAGGTGATGTTCTTCGACGCCACCATCGAGATTAGAGGCATAGACCGCAAGCGTATGCTCCACGACGTGTCGGAGGTAATATCCGACAAGCTCGATGTCAACATCCACAAGATGACCATCGAGAGCAATGAGGGCATCTTCGACGGACAGATAGAGATACGCGTCCACGACCGCAGCGAAGTGAAGGTCATCATGGACGAACTGAAGAAAATTGAAGACATAAAAGAGGTGTTGCAGATTCTGTGATGTGACGCTTCAACACACTAACAATGATTTAAAACTCGCAAGCTGAGCTTATCTTTAGTAGATGCCTACAACAAAGACAAGCCCTGCTTGCGAGTTTTCTTTACATATCCGCAATAAAGAAACAACAGCAATGCACTATTGAAATGGGCAAACACGCAAAAAGGGGAACTCTACTTTCGTAAAGTTCCCCTTTTTGCGTGATCCGCATGGGGCTCGAACCCATGACCCCAACATTAAAAGTGTTGTGCTCTACCAGCTGAGCTAGCGGATCTCCGTATTGCCTTATGTTCTAAAGCGAGTGCAAAGGTAGTAACTTTTTTTCGACTGTGCAAGCAAAAGCCCATTTTTTTGCTGAATTTATTCATTTATTCGTTTTTCTCATGATTTTGCAGTAATTTTGCATGTCGTTTGGCGTGAACAGCCAAACATTCAAACGCATAAAAGGATAACATCGTTTTTTAAATCATATATGGCAACAGAAAATACATCTGCATCTCATGCCTCAGCATGGACTGAGGTGGAATACTCGGCTCGATGCATGAGCCCATACATCAGCACTCCTATCTATGTTCCAGAGGAAACTTCATATTTCCTTTGCCGTGAAGACGGCACCCGCGAGCAGCACAAGCTCACGTTCGTCGTGTTCCGTGCCGAGGGAGCCGCCCCCGACGACTGGGAGGACGACCCGATGATTGGACGCCTGCAGATTGCTGTGCTCGGCGAGGGCGACGAGGAGGTGAAGCCTGCGGATGCTGTCTACCTTGGCGTGGCGCCAGAGCGGTTTGTCAAGGTGGTTCACGACGATGACCAGAACATCATCTTCGACTTCACATGGAACTATGGCAAGGTGGAGATCGACTGCGCCGAGAAGACCGACGAGGGCTGGGTTGTCAGAAAAGACGACTTCGGCGACGACGGCATCGCAATACGACTGACCCCGCGTCGTGGCGGCAACCCGTTCACCCTGCGGCTTGTCATACCATACGTTGGCTTCGCCATCACCGACAAGGATGACAACCGCCTGACCGGAGAAATAGAGATTACCCACGAGAGCCTTCCAGACTACTCATACTCGTTTGTCGGCGACTCGTCAAACGACCGTTTCCAGATTTCTCTCGACGACAACAAACTCAACTACATGTGCGTGCTCACCGACGACGGACGCCTGTCGGTGCGCAACATGCGCGAGCGCATGGAACTGGTTGACGAGATTGACGCGCAGGGCAGCCTTGAGAGCCTGCTCATGGGAGCACACTCGGCCCTCATCAAGAACAAGTCGTCGCGTTGGCGCATACAGCTCACCGGCGAGGACGTAGACGGTGCTGCCGACATCGAAATCAACGGCGTGGCCCTCGCGCGCTTCGCCTTCGAGCAGTTTGCCGCCGAGGAGAATGTCGACGAGGACCGCCTCGCGCAGCGTCTCATGCAGATGGAGCAGCGCTACGCCTTCCAGTGGTACTGGCTCGACGAAGCCGACTGGAGCCACGAGCATCTCGAAGGACTCATCGACATGGAGGGCATCGACAACGACCCGGAGAAGATGATGCGCCAGGCATTGCTCTTCAACCGCTACGAGACATTCATGAAGCGCCTCACCGCATTCTCATACATATCGCAGAAGCCTATCCAGGGCGACCAGCTCCAGGCACGCAACAACAAGCGCAAGATTGCGCGCTGCGTGCGCCACATACTTGCCCACCGCGCAGGTGAGGAGAACATCTGGGAACTCGACGAGGAGGCACGCCGCGAGATACAGCATCTACACGCCACTTTCCACCGCGAGTTCACTGCCGCGCTGGAGGCATAACAATAAAAAAGGAGGTACGGTCTTTCGAGCCGTACCTCCTTTTTTATTGTTTATTTCTTTTTCTTGAACAGTCCCTTCACCTTTCCGAAGGCGCTCTTTGCGGCATCCTTCACCTTGTCGGTGGCCCCCTTGACACCAGCTTCCTTCAGGTCCTCCGGACTCCTTGGCACCGATTCCTGGGCTGCCGACACGCCGCCGGTTGAAGAAGCCGACGAGTTTGGGCACATCTTGTCAATCTCTGCCTCCGAATACCCGGCAAGCTTGCTGAAATACCTCTTCAGGCGAATATCCTCACTTTCCGACCTTGACGATGTTTTCACACTTGAGTTTCGCGTGTACTTGTTTTTCTTGTCATACATCGACCACTGCGTAGGTGTGCCGTTGCCGTCGAGGGTCATCGTGACAGTATACACATCCTTCGTGCCGTCGCGTCCCAACTCGCGTGATGTAAGGGTGAACGTTTCCTTGTTGCCTGCCTTCTTGTAGTTGGATATGTCGAAGCATGGGTCGTCGTCGCCGTCCATCCAATACAGTTTCTTGGTGCGGTCGATTTCGTCACGTCCACCGTCAAGATATAATATTTGTACTTGTGCAGATGCCGCCATTGCCAGCATAAACAGGGTTGATGTCAAAAATAGCTTGGTTTTCATAGATGTAATGATTTTTATAATTAGTTATCATCCGCAAAATTAAGCCATACAACCCTTTTTCTCTGTAAAAATCGCAATACGATTTTACAAAACCGCGTGTTTTTTATCATTTTACAAGTCGACTGCCCCTGCAGCACAAGTCAGTGCCGTTTCTACTGCTCGTGTTCCTTCGTCACGTAGCGTTGCCAGTAGGCAATGATGAGTGTCGTGAGCGGCAGCGCAACGATAAGCCCGATGAAGCCAAGCAGCGCTCCCCACACCGACAGCGACAGCAGCAGTATGGCAGGGTTCAGTCCCATTGCCTTGCCCATGATTTTCGGTGTGACAACCATGTCGGTAATGGCCTGCACCACAATGAACAGTCCTACAGCCAGTCCGAACACCATCCAGAAGTTCTGTCCCGTGTCTGCTGCCTTGAGCATGGCGAGGAATGCCGTCGGTATGAGGGCGAAGGTGTGCAGGTAGGGCACGAGGTCCATCACGCCTATGAGTATTCCCAGGCCTATTGCCATCGGGAAGTCCATTATGCTGAAGCCTATGCAGAACATCACGCCCATGCACAGTGCTACAAGGCTCTGTCCGCGGATGTAGTTGTTGAGCTCGCGCTCCACGTCGCCGGCAAGCTCGTGCCAGAACGGGCGGTTCTTCTTGGGGAAAATCTTTATCCAGTTGCTCGTGAGGAACTCATAGTCGAGCAGGATGAAGAACATATATAATAATGTGATGCACGACGCAACGATGCTCATCACCACGTTGGCCGTCTGCCCTATCACGGCAAAGAGCTTCGGCATGGTTGTCTTGAGCGTGTCCTTGAAGTCGCTGCTCTTGAAGAAGCGCTCCACATCGGTCTGGTTGTCCTCAAGCCAGCGCTTGACGAGTGTTGTGAGGTCATTGGTATGGGTGGTCTGGTGGAGCCAGTGCATCAGGAAGCCGTAAAGCTTCTGGAACTGGTCTATCATTGGCGGGATGATGAAGTATATCATCAGTCCTATCACTCCGAACACCGCGAGCATGGCTATGATGATGGCTATCGCGCGCACCTTGACGTGCATCCTGTACTGTATGAACTTCACCATTGGATACAGCAGGTAGGCGAAAAGCCATGCCACGAAGAATGGCAGGAGCACCGAACTGAGGTAGTTGGTGATGTAGAGCACGGCAAACACAAGGGCGCCGGCTCCCACCCAACGCACAAGTTTGTCAAACGTTATTTTCTCTTGCATAATAAAATAATGTTATTTACGAAGTTTATTGTAGCACTCGCGGCACAGCGGCTCATACTCAGCCTGCTCGCCGATGAGCACCTGGTTGTCGTCGTGCACAAGTCGGTGGCTAACGTAGGCAAGCGCGCCACACCTGACGCAGATGGCGTGCACCTTCGTCACCTCGTCTGCAACGGCGCAGAGCGACGGTATCGGTCCGAACGGCGTGCACCGGAAGTCCATGTCGAGTCCGGCGATAATCACGCGCACGCCGTTGTTGGCGAGAGTGTTGCACACCCCGACAAGCTCCATGTCGAAAAACTGCGCCTCGTCGATGCCCACAACGTCGATGTCGAACGCTCCGCTTTCCGTGCGGCTGAGCGACGGGATTATCTCGGCGGCACTGCTGATGGGTGTCGACGGAATCTCGTTGCGGTCGTGGCTCACCACGTTGTCCTCAGAATAGCGCTTGTCTATCTGCGGCTTGAATATTACTACACGCTGGCGTGCGAACGTGGCACGCTTCATGCGGCGTATGAGTTCCTCGGTCTTGCCCGAGAACATCGAACCGCATATAACTTCTATTCGTCCTTGGCGATGCTGCTCGCCCTCTAAATTTGCTGTCATGATGGGTACAAAATTACAAAGACGTTTTAAAAATTGCAAAGAAACAGCCCGTTTTTTTGCCATTCTTAAAGAATATAGCTATATTTGTCGCCTAATATGGGTATATTGTATATAGTGCCCACTCCGGTGGGAAATATGGAGGACATGACAATGCGTGCCATCCGTATATTGAAAGAGGCCGACCTGGTGCTTGCCGAGGACACGCGCACATCAGGCATATTGCTACAGCACTTCGGCATTAAGAACCGTCTTGCGTCGCACC
Source organism: Prevotella sp. (assembly GCA_050875085.1). Taxonomy (GTDB): domain Bacteria; phylum Bacteroidota; class Bacteroidia; order Bacteroidales; family Bacteroidaceae; genus Prevotella. Next base: position 5,984 of record JBNMLZ010000099.1, read on the forward strand.
ACAAGTTCAACGAGCACGGCACGTCTGCCGCCATTGTGGAGCGTCTGAAGGCGGGCGAGACCATTGCGCTCATCAGCGACGCCGGCACACCCGGCATCAGCGACCCGGGCTTCTTCCTCGCCCGCGAGGCTGCCAAGGCCGGCATCACGGTGCAGTGCTTGCCGGGTGCCACGGCTTTCGTGCCGGCAATAGTGTCGTCGGGACTGCCGTGCGACCGCTTCTGCTTCGAGGGTTTCCTGCCGCAGAAGAAGGGACGCCAGACGCTGCTCGACGCCCTGCGCACAGAGACGCGCACGATGATATTCTACGAGTCGCCCTACCGGCTTGTGAAGACGCTTGAGCAGTTTGCCACCGTCTTCGGCGACGACCGCCAGGCAAGCGTGTGCCGCGAGCTATCAAAGGTGCATGAGGAGAGCGTGCGCGGCACGCTGAAGGAAATCATCGCCCACTTCCACGCCACCGAGCCACGCGGCGAGATTGTCATCGTTGTGGCAGGATGCGGCGAGGGCGAGATGTCGGCGCTCAAGGCTCTCAAGGCGCAGGCCAAGGAGAAGAGGCCTAAGCTCAGCAACAAGGAGCGCTACGCCATGCGCGAGGCTGCACCTGAGGAATTCAAGAAAAAGAAATTCAGGGACTCCACCGAATAAACAGCCCGAAAAAGAGAAAGGGCTTAGAAAGAAAATTGCATTAATTAACCAAAACCTGACAAATATGAAAAATCTTTCGTTTTTACTATTTGCAATGGCTATTGCCCTGTTGTCGGCGTGCGGCAGCAAGGAGCAGAAGCCACAGATTGAAAACTTCGAGCAGAACGATTCGCTGCAGAAAATCATCTCGCAGAAGGACAACGAAATCAACGACATGATGGAGACGTTCAACCAAATACAGGAAGGTCTGCGCGAAATCGACGAGGCTGAGAACCGCGTGAACATCGTAAAGGACGGCGAGGGTGCCGACAAGCGGCGCCAGATCGTGGAAAACATACAGTTCATACAGAACACGATGAAGCAGAACCGCGCTCTCATCGACAAGCTGCGCCAGCAGATGCGCGAGTCAAGCATCAAGGGCGACAACCTGCGCAAGACCATCGACGACCTCGTGAAGCAAATCGACGAGAAGGACCAACAGCTGCGCCAGCTCCGCGCCGAACTCGACGCCAAGGACATCCACATCGCCGAACTCGACAAGACGGTCAACACGCTCAACGACAACGTGTCGGA
>JBNMLZ010000100.1:0-7035 GCA_050875085.1 Prevotella sp.
CCACCCCTTTGGCAGTTCATAGGGATAATGGGGCTTATCACAAGTTGTATTGTCTTTTTCATTGCCAACCTCTCCCCATATCTTTGCCCTCAAAAACAGCTCATTATGCACACCAAACTCACCTTCACCTCCGTCCACGAGATCCCCGGCACCAACAAGTCCGCCGCCTTCACCCCCAAGACCTCCGAGGTCTTCAAAGAGGAGCACGACATCGCCCCCGTCTTCATCAATGACCGCATGAAGTACATCCCTTGGGGAGCCGACAACAATATGCCCTACAACATCATCGACCTCATAGAGTCCGACGAGACACTGGCCACCTGTCAGATGTTCAACGCCGAGGTCTGCTATGGCAGCGGCTTAATCTATAACACAGAGGACGGCAGTCGCATCGTGCGCCTCGCGCGCAAGCAAGCCTGCTACGTCCGCTTCGCCCCGGCGGACAAGAACGGCATCATCCCATACGTCCTCTATGCCAACTGGCGCAACACGGTGTCGCCCGACGACATCGAGCGCATCGAACTCCTCAACCCCCAGTCCCCCTTGTCTGACCTCTAGTCATGAGCCAAGAAAATCAAGAAGTTCGCCGTCATCAGCCGCATCCCCACGCCCGACAACACTTATTACCCAATCCCGTACTACACCGCCTTGTTCAAGGGCAAGTGGTACAACATCAAGCAGCTCATCGGCATCGCCAAGGAAGCGAAGCTCAAAAACTCCGCGCCCATTAAGTACCACATCGAGATAGCCAACTCCTTTTGGAACAACATCTTCAAGGTCGAAGGCATCACTGACCGCGTAAAACAGCAGGAGCGGGTCAACCAGGAGAAGGATAACATCATTACAGGAAATCTTTACTTTTTGTGGCCCATTTCAGTATTATCAGTCTTTCGGATTCACTTTGACTATAAATTTGATTTGTTGCGCCGTAAGGCGCAACAAATCAGAATATTAAAAATATTCAATCCGTGAAAGACCGATCCGTGCATCTCGGTGTTATCCGTGTTCCTTTGAACGTTTCTCAGTAGCCGAAGGCTCTGAGAACCAAATTATTTTCTAAATCGAAGTTTGAGTAAATAAGCTTTGTAGCCTATTCCATTAGGTCCTCGCCAAGGTGGGTTGTCTGCTCGCGCTCCATGCGCTCCACAACCTCACGCGGCTTTGTGGCATACGTTATCATTCGTATTGAGTCGTTGTAGCTGATGTACTTCCACAACCAGTTGAGCAACACCATCATCTTGTTCTTCACGCCGAGGATGGAGCGGAGGTGTACCACGAGCCACAATATCCATGCGAAGAAACCCTGACTACGGAACTTTCCTATCTCCACGACAGCCTTGTTGCGGCCTATGGTCGCCATAGAGCCGAGGTTCTTGTAGGCGAATGGCGTCAGTTGGCTGTCGGCTTCGCCGTTGGCAATTTTTGGCAGGTTGTGCGCCAGGTTCTTGGCTTGCTGTATTGCTACCTGCGCTACCTGCGGATGTCCGTTAGGGTAGGCGGCATCGGTGGTTTGTAGGCACTGGTCACCGATGGCAAACACGCCGTCGAGTCCAGGCACACGGTTGAACTGGTCCACCTTTATGCGGAAACCTCGTCCAAGCCGTTCGCCCTCAATGCCAGGTATGGCATTCGCTCTGACGCCCGACACCCAAAGGAATGTGCGTGTGGGGATTTCCGTGCCGTCCTTCATGACGACCTTGTGGTCGCGGTAGTCGGTCACCATCTTGCCGAACTGAATGTCCACGCCCATGCTTGTGAGGAAGTCGTATGCCTTGCGCGACGAGTCCTGCGACATTCCTGCAAGCAGACGGTCGCCAGCCTCGATAAGGTAGATGTGCATCAGCGACGAGTCCATGTCGGGATAGTCGTAGGGAATGACGTAGCGCTTCATCTCCGACAGTGCTCCGGCAATCTCCACGCCAGTGGCTCCGCCGCCAACGATTACCACGTTGAGCAGTTCCTGGCGCTCCGCCTCGGTGGCGCATGTGAGCGCGCGCTCGAAGTTCGACAGCAAGGCGTTGCGCAATCCCATTGCCTCAGGCACGGTCTTCATCGGTATCGCCCACTCCTCGATGTTCTTGTTGCCGAAGAAGTTGGTGGTTGTTCCGGCGGCGAGCACGAGATAGTCGTAGTCGATTTTTCCGATGGATGTCTGTAGAATCTTCTTTTCTGTGTCCACCATGCGAGCCTCCGCCATGCGGAAATAGAAGTCCTTGCGCTTGCGGAATATCTGTCTGAAAGGGAACGATATGCTGCTCGGATCGATACCTGCCGATGCTATCTGGTAGATAAGAGGAGGAAACTGGTGGAAGTTGTTCTTGTCGATAAGCACTATCTGCATGCCCGACCCATAGAGGTCTTCGGCAAGTCGCAGTCCGCCAAGTCCGCCACCAACGATTACCACTCTTTTCTTCTGATTTCTCTGGATATTGATGCTCATACTATAAATAAATATAAAGGTTTGGTTTGTGTGTAAGTTGCAGATCAAATGTCTTATTGTTCTGCAAAGTTATATAAAAACGTTGAAATACGTGTTACGGCACGCGTGTGCCGCAGATTTTCATATTTCATGTCAAGAGATATTCAATGGAAATTTGTATTTTTGCAAAATAAACCAAATATAAAACTTCTGTTAACTATCTTTTTATATCAGCAATGAAACATGTTACGATAAAAGACATAGCCCGTTCGCTGTGCATATCGGTTTCCACCGTGTCGCGTGCGCTGACCGACGACAAGAACATCCGCCGCGAGACGCGCGAGGCTGTGCTGCGCGAAGCAGAGCGGCTTGGCTACCGTCGCAATCCAGTGGCGATGAACCTGAAGATGGGACGCACCAACACCATCGGAGTGATTGTGCCCGAAATGCACACGCCATACGCCTCGCAGGTTGTGGCTGGCATACAGAGTGTGCTCTACAAGAACAACCAGAAGGTGATGATAGCCGAGTCGGACGAGAGGCCCGATCGCGAGCGCGAGAACCTGCAGATGATGGAGGACTTCATGGTGGACGGTCTTGTCGTGAGCCTTTGCAGTTGGCAAAAGAACGCCGATGTTTACCGCCGGCTTGCCGAGTCGGGCATGGCCATCGTCTTTTACGACCGTCTGCCCCACGGTATGGACGACATGCCGCAGGTGACAGTCGATGACAACAACGACTCCTACTTCATGGCAGAGCACCTCGTGCGCATTGGGCGACGGCGCATAGCCTATCTCTACGGACCAGATGATGTCTACAACACCGTGGAGCGCGGGCGGGGATACCGCGAGGCCATGGAGAAATTCCACATCTACGACCCGCAGCTCGTTGTCAAGACTGGCATGACATTCGTCGACGGGGCTGCTGCCATTGACCACCTCGTTGACAATGGCATCGAATTTGACGCCGTGTATGCCTTCACCGACACACTCGCCATCGGGGCGATGAACCGCCTTCGCGAACTCGGGCGGCGTGTGCCGGAGGATGTTGCCGTGGCAAGTTTCTCGGGCACGGAGCTTTCAACCATCGTCTTCCCACAGCTCACGACCGTCGAACCGCCACTTGAGGAGATGGGGCAGCGTGCCGCCGAGCTTGTGCTTGAGAAGGTGAGAAACCCCGAAGCCGAGAACCGCCACATTGTCGTGCGCACGGAGATGAAGTGCAGGGCGTCGACGGGGGAGTAGGGTGGATTGCTATTTGCGGTAGCCACGCAGTCCATACCACAGCAGCACGAACTCGCACACGAGTGCTATCGTCCATGTGAACTGCCACGAGCCAACCCAGTCGGCAAGCACGCCCTGGAGCACCGGGAACACGGCACCGCCGAACACGCCCGTCATGAACAGTCCGGAGGCGCGCGACGTGTATTCGCCAAGTCCGTCGACGGCAAGCGTGAACACGCAGCTCCACATCACCGAGTGGAACAGTCCGACGGCGGCGAGAAGCCACAGGTTCTCGGTGAGCATGCTTATGGTCATCAGCACGATGGCTCCGAGCGACACGGTGATGAGCATCGGGCGCGGAGCCACGTTCTTCATTCCGGCCGACACCATTCTGCCTACAAGGAATCCTCCCCAATATAGTGTGGCGAGGAGTGCCGGAGATAGTGCCGCGCCTGCCGACACAAGCTCCATGGCGTGAAGGTTGATGTTGTTGCCAATGCTCACCTCGGTGCCTACGTAGAAGAATATTGTTATCACGCCGTATTTAAGGTTGCGGAACGACCAGATGCTTCGCTCCTGCTTGGCAGGTTTTCCATCAGCGGAGCCCGTGTTGGCAGAGGAGCGTGTACCCTCAATGTCTGGCAAGGCGATGCGGCGTGTCGTTATGGTGGTGACCACTATGCATAGGGTCATAAGGATGAATGGCAGGGTGAGCTGTGATGCCGTCACGCTGTCGAGCGGCACTCCGGCGAACATGATGCCTGTGACGAACAACGGGGCTATGGTAGTGCCGAACGAGTTGACGGCACACGTGAAGTTCATGCGCTGCACGGCGCTTGTGCCAGGCAACGGGTAGGCGGCAATGTAGGGATTGATGACCACCTGGAGCATTGCTGCCGCCGTACCCATAAGGAAAGAGCCCATAAGGAAAATGAAATAGCCGAAAGGCACGAAGTCGCCGTTGATCACCATTCCGGCATCTGACAGGTATTCTGCACAGAATGCGGAGGCTGTGTAGAACACGAGTCCTTCGACCATGACAAACAGCGAGCGTATCAGTGTGCGCTTGTAGCCTATGAGGTTGAGCATCTTTCCTGTGCGCGAGCTGTTGATCAGGTAGCCAAGGAAAAACGCGAATGAAATGAGTGTGGTGAGCGAGTTGCGCATCGTCGTGGCATCGGAGAGGAACGCCACCTTGAGCGGTCCCTGGCATTGTCCGTTGACGGTTGTCAGAAAACCGACGATGAAGTAGATGAATGTGAGCAGGAGGAATGGGCCTGCGGTTTTTAGGCTTAGGGATTTCATAGGGTAAGTGTAATTAGGTTGGTAAACGGAACGGCGGACTCCTGTCCGCCGTATTGCCTGTTGGCGGCGGACGGGAGTCCGCCGTTCCATGATTACAATATCTCTTCCAGTGTCTTCATTGCACCCTTGTTGCGTATGCTTGCCACCATCTGCAGATATGGCTGCGTGAAGTTCTTGGCTGCGCGCAGGTCGGTGCTGCGGAATGGCGAGAGGGCGAGGAAGTCGAGAGGCTCGTCGCTTGAGATGAGCTTGAAGTCGTCGGCGGTGAGCCATGGGTCGGCAATCTCAAACTGCTCGCCATTGTCGTCGGTGTGGTACTTCAGGTAGTGGCGGTAGGCAGCGAAGAGATAAGCCACGCGTATCAGCTCCTTGTCGTCGCGTATCATCTTCTCGAGGTTCGGCATGACGTAAACCGGGAACTTCGACGCGCCGTCGAAGCACAGGCGTGCCACCTGGTCGCTCACGGAGCGGTTGCCGAAGCGTTCGCAGAGAGTCTTCTTGTAAAGCTCAAGGTCGGTGTCCTTCGGAGCCGGTACATACGGAGTGATGTCGATGTCCATAAACTGGCGCACGAACTTTGCTATGCGCTCGTCGTGCATTGCGGCGTCAACCTTGCGGTAGCCGTAGAGGAACGACGGATAGGAGAGCAGCGTGTGCGAGGCGTTGAGCAGCGACAGCTTCATGTTCTCGAAGGCCGTCACGTCGTCGGTCATCTGTGCGCCGACAGTCTCCCAAGCCGGGCGTCCGGCGGCAAAATTGTCCTCGACAACCCACTGTATGAAGTCCTCGCAATAAACGGGAGCCTGGTCGTTGGTGCCGTTCTCCTCGTTCAGTCGCTTGATGTCCTCGGGGCGTGTGGCAGGAGTGATGCGGTCGACCATGGAGTTGGGGAACGTGACGTTCTGTTCCATCCATGCTGCCAGTTCCTTGTCCTGCGCCTCGACGAACGACATGAAGGCGCGGCGTGCCGTGTTGCCGTTGTGCTGCAGGTTGTCGCATGAGAGTATGGTGATAGGACCGGAGCCGGAAGCCTTGCGGCGGCGCAGACCCTCAGCCACATAGCCGAATGCCGTTTGTGGGTCGCGCGGATATTCAAGGTCGTGAACCACCTGCGGGTTGTCGAGCATGAACTCGCCCGTCTGTCGTGATATGTTGTAGCCGCCCTCGGTGATGGTGAGCGTTATGATGCGAATGTCCTTGTCGGCAATCTTGTTGAGGATGGAGGTCTTCTCCTCGATGCCCCAATACAACTCAACGAGGGCGCCGAGTCGGTAGACCTCGTTGTGGCCGTCGCGTCCGCACACGGTCAGCGTGTATTCGCCGTTCTGTGCTTTCAGAGCCTTGTACAGACGCTCGTCATTAGGGAGAATCATGGCTCCGCAGATGCCCCATGAGCGCTGTGTCGGATTTTCGAGCAAGTGGGATGTCATATACTCAAGGTGAGCGCGATGGAAGTTGCCAACACCAAAATGAAGGATACCAGCCTTTACCGAGTTGCGGTCGTAAGAATAGCCATTGATAACGTTTGTTGCCATAATACTTGTAATGTTTAAGTTGTTAATTATTGGTTTTATTTTTATTGTTGTATTTAATCGTGTCTTTCGGGGCTTTTCCCCCTTTTGACATTGCAAAGATATAAACAGAAACCAGCGTGGCAAAGAAATTTTTTGCGCTAAAAAATGGAAACGTTTGCGGTAACGTTTCCAAAATCTGCAAACGTTTTAAATGGTTGGATGTGTAAGAAACAAAAAATGCTCCAGCTTTGGCATCACGGCCAAACTGGAGCATTTTTGGATTTTTCTTATTTTATAACAACTACTACAATTCTTTCTTTTTGATGTTTACAACCGCTCGCAGAACTCAATCTTCTCGCGGTTTGGTCCCTCGATGGTGAAGAACTTCACGCCGTTCTCCCAGAAAGGAAGACCGTGTACCTTGGTGTCGAGCATTTTCAGTCCGGCACGTTTCACGACATTGAACAGCTCGTCAATGTTCTTCACGTCGATGGCAATGTGGTCGATGGCGCCGTAGGCCATTGCTGCTTGATGGTTCTGGTAGGTCTCGATGACGAGGTTGTGGAGCTTCAGG
>JBNMLZ010000101.1:0-6909 GCA_050875085.1 Prevotella sp.
CCTGTCCGCCGCTATGCCCTAATTACTCGGCGGACAGGAGTCCGCCGTTCCGTGAGGGGTCTTTTGCGGCATAGCGGCGGACAGGAGTCCGCCGTTCCGATGAGTCGGGGGCGAGGGCGCCCCCTATCCCAGTAAAGAGGGCGCCCCCTATCCCAGTAAAGAGGCGCCCCATATCCCTGTTAAGGTTTCTTCAACCCCGTTTACTGATAAATGCAAGCGGCGGTTGCATATTCCCCCTTTCTTTTGTAACTTCGCGACACATTATTATTACCCAATGAAAATAAACAACCAGAAGGACCAGCTCCTTTCTATGATACGCCAGGGCAAGGCGATGACCCTTGGCGAGCAGGCACGCCTTGTGCTCAGCCTCGCCACGCCGGCCATCCTTGCCCAACTCACCACCACGATGATGCAGTATATCGACGCGTCGATGGTGGGCAGTCTTGGCGCCGAGGCGTCGGCAGCCATCGGACTCATCGAGACCACCACATGGCTCATGGGCAGCATCTGCTCGGCAGCAGCGGCGGGTTTCTACGTGCAGGTGAGCCACCAGCTTGGTGCCGACGACGCGCCGCGGGCGCGCAACACCCTGCGCCAGGGCATCATGTCGGTGTTCATCGTCAGCGCGCTGATAGGCTTGGTGGCACTGGCTGTCAGTCCGTTCCTACCGTCGTGGCTTGGCGGCAACGCGTCAATCAACCCCACCGCCTCCGCCTATTTCGCCATCATCGCCGTGGCGCTGCCGATATTCCAGTTCTCGATGTTCGGCTCGGGAATGTTGCGCAGTTCGGGCAACATGGTGGTTCCGAGCGTGATGAGCGTGGTGATGATGACGCTCGACGTGATATTCAATTTCTTCCTCATCTTCTCCACGCGCACGGTCGACCTGCTCGGCTTGCGGCTCACAATCCCCGGCATGGGGCTCGGGGTCGTCGGGGCAGGCATAGGCACGGCTGCTGCTGAACTGGTGGCGGCATCCATAACGATGTACATACTCTGCTTCCGCAGCAAGGAGCTGTCGCTCCGTATCGACAGCGGACGCTTCCTGCCCACGTGGGACGTGGTGAAGCGCGCCCTCAACATCGGCTTGCCGATGGGCCTGCAGCAGGGCATCATGTGCTCCGCCTACGTGGTGACGACGATAATAATAGCCCCGCTCGGCACCTACGCCATCGCCGCCAACTCGTTTGGCATAATTGTTGAGAGTCTGTGCTATATGCCGGGCTACGGCGTGAGCGACGCCGCCACGACACTTGTGGGGCAGAGCATCGGCGCCGGACGGCATGAGCTGATGAAGCGCTTCGCGTGGCTGTCGGTGGCTCTTGGCATGGGCATAATGACGCTCATGGGCGTGGTGATGTACGTAGGTTCACCGTTTGCCATGGCTCTGATGACTCCCGTTGAGGAGGTGCGCCGTCTCGGAGTGGAGGTGCTGCGCATAGAGGCGTTCGCCGAACCGATGTTCGCCGCCGCCATCGTGAGCTACGGTGTGTTCGTGGGTGCCGCCAAGACACTCGTGCCGAGCATCATGAACCTCGCCTCGATGTGGGGCGTGCGCATCACGCTCGCCGCACTGCTCGCCCCAAGCATGGGACTGAAGGGCGTTTGGCTCGCCATGTGCCTGGAGCTGTGCTTCAGGGGAGCAATATTCTTGATAAAATTAAAGGTAAACAAATATGGAAAAGATATCTAACCAGGTTTTCGGCGGAGAGCGTCCTCTCTTCGAAATCCACAACGTGGAGCTCGACCACGTTCGCGTCACCTTCGGTGAATCGGGCATCAAGGAGTGTAGCAACATCGTTTGCCGTAACTGCTATTTCGAGGGCAAGTACCCGCTGTGGCACGTCAAGGGCTCCGACATACGCAACTGCTATTTCGCGCCGGGCTCACGCTCTGCCATCTGGTACTCCGACGACATGCACATGGAGGACTGCGTGATAAACGGTCCGAAGTTCTTCCGCGAGATGAAGAACCTCTCGCTCAAGAACGTCACCATCAACGACGCCGACGAGACTTTCTGGGGCATCGACGGACTGACTCTTGATAATGTCGTGCTGCACGATGGCACCTATCCCTTCATGCACTGCCGCAACATAAAGGTCAACGGACTGGAGTCCGACGCGAAGTACGTGTTCCAGTACTCGCGCGACATCGAGATCCACAACGCCAAGATCGACACCAAGGACTCGTTCTGGGAGGTCGACAACGTGACCGTCTACGACTCAGAGCTCAACGGCGAGTTCCTCGGCTGGCACTCGCGCGGACTGCGACTCGTCAACTGCCACATCTCGGGCGAGCAGCCACTGTGCTACGCCAAGGACCTCGTGCTTGAGAACTGCACCTTCGACCCCGAGTGCGACCGCGCCTTCGAGTACTCCACCGTGCAGGCCGACATCCGCGGCCACATCAAGAGCATCAAGAACCCGGCGTCGGGCCGTATCGTGGCCGACAGCATAGGCGAGATAATAATCGACAAGAACATCAAGCAGCCGGCTGATTGCGAGATAATAGCAAGAAACAGCCCTACCCCCAGCTGCTAAAGCAGCTTCCCCCTCCCCAACTGGGGAGGGGAGTAGTATGTTTCTTTAATACAAGTGAAAGAATATGAGCAGTCAAAACACATTACTCCCCTCCCCATTCGGGGAGGGGCAAGAGCCGCTTCGCGGCGAGGGGGTGAGGCTCTTCTCCAAACTAACCCATCGCCGCGGCACCAACTCCTACAAGTGGGACTCTGCCCCCGCCGACGACATCATCCCCCTTTGGGTGGCCGACATGGACTTCGAGACGTTTCCCGGCATCACGGAGGCTCTTCAGAAGCGCGTCGCCCACGGCATATTCGGCTACACGCGCGTGCCTGACACATATTATTACGCGGTGTGCCGCTGGTTCTCAAAGTATCACGGCTGGCAGATTGCCAAGAACGACATCATCTACACGTCGGGTGTGGTGCCTGCCATATCCGCCATTATAAAGGCTCTCACGTTGCCTGGCGACCAGGTGATAGTGCAGGGTCCGGTCTACAACTGTTTCTTCTCCAGCATCCGCAACAATGGCTGCGAGATGGTGAGCAACTCGCTTATATATAATAAGGAGTCGCTGCGCTACGAAATCGACTTCGACGACCTTGACCGCAAGCTTTCACATGAGCGTGCCCGACTCATGCTGCTCTGCAATCCCCACAACCCCGGCGGACGCGTGTGGACGCGTGAAGAGCTCACGCGCGTTGCTGAGCTGTGCCAGAGGCATGGCGTGCGCGTCATCTCAGACGAGATACACTGCGAGCTGACGCTCCACGAGCATAAGTACGTGCCGTTCGGCTCACTGCCCGACGAGCTGTCGCACGGCTCCATCACCTGCTGTTCGCCCTCGAAGGCGTTCAACATAGCCGGACTGCAGATAGCCAATATCGTGTGCCGCGACCCAGAGGTGCGCGAGCGCATCGACCGAGCCATCAACATCAACGAGGTGTGCGACGTCAATCCATTCGGTGTTGAGGCTCTGCAAGCTGCCTACACCGACGAGGGCTACGAATGGCTCACGCAGCTCCGAGCTTATCTCACCGCCAACTACGACCTGCTCCTTGAGCGCTTCGCCGCCGACATGCCTGAGCTGCCCGTCATGCGCATGGAAGGCACATACCTGGCATGGGTTGACTGCTCCGCAATTGCTGAGACGTCCGACGAGATAGAGGAGCGTTTGATGAAGGAGAACCGCGTGTGGGTGAATGCCGGCAGCATGTACGGCAAGGAAGGCAAGCACTTCATCCGCATAAACATGGCGTGCCCGTGGGAACGTCTTGATGAAGGCCTGCGCCGCATCGCCAAAGGATTGAAATAGGAGGTCGGGCGGGACGCCCGACCTCCTATTACGGGGCGCTTGTAATGCTGTTACGGGACTTTTGTAACGACGTTACGGGATAATAGTAATGCGGTTACAAGGCAATTGTAACCGCATTACAAAATAATGGTGAGCTTACAAAATAATTGTAAACTATTTTTTCACTACAAATTTCTTTCCGTTCTTGATGTAAATTCCCTTGGCGAGATGGCTCGTTGAGCCGTCGGCGCTGACCATTTTGCCGTCGATGGAGTAGACGGGCGAGTGTGACACGCTGCTGCCAAGTGTTTCTGTTATACCACTAATGTCGGTTGTTTCGCCATCGATGCTTATGGCTATGCGCAGCGGTGCCGATTGTGCCGACTGTTTGGCTGTAGACAGGTACATGCGGAACGCTGGCACGTTGTCGGCAATACCAAACGTGCCGTCGGAGTTGAATGTATAGAGGTCGGCCATGCCTGCCTCATGCGATTCGGCTGGTATGTCAACACATGTGCCCGATGCCAGCAGCACGAAGTCGTCAGCCTTGGTCATAAGACCTGATGTGCGGTCCCAGTCATACACGTTGAGTCGTCCGCCCTGCTTGGTGATCCATGAGTGAGAGTTGTCTACAGAGTAGGGGCGGACGGTGTGGAATGTCACCTCACTCACGCCTTCCTTTGCCTTGACAAGGAATGGAGTGCACGGGGCGATTGTGTTACTATAGTTTTCCGACACCTTCTCAAGCGACAGCAGCACGTTGTTGCCCGTGCGGATGGCGAGTCCAGTGGCAGGGTAGTTTTGCGAGCTGGCAAGCTTGAAGTCGACGAGCAGATAGATGTCTATCTTGTCGGTATAGTCAGCAGGGCTGATGTCAAACGGCAGGCTTACTGTGGCATACTGTTCCGGGGTGCTGAACACACGCTTGTAGGTGAGCGAGCCTGTGGGATAGAAGCCGTCGGGCACGCTATTCTCCGCGTTGTCAAGTTTTGTGGCGTCGGTCATCTCGTAGGTTTTGACGCTGTTTACCGTTGTGATGCACCTGAGGTTGCCCCATGGCAATGAGCCGTTTACGCTCTTGTATGCCGACAGCTTGTCTTCGGGCACCATCACTATGGGATAGAGTTCGGGACAGTCGGACAGGTTGGCAGTGAGGGCAGGATAGCCTTCTTGGCTGATTATTGTTGCTGGGTTGCCGTTGCAGTAGACGGTCAGTTGCTCACATTCATCGAAGCACCCGTAGCCAATCTCTTTCAGACCGTTAGGCAGGTGCAGTTCCTTCAGTTTTGAAAGTCCTCTGAGAGCATTGTATTTAATGGTTTCAACGGTTTCAGGGATAGTGAGCTTCGTCACATTGCTGAAAAGGTCAAATGCACATGGTTGTATGCCAGTCACTGGCACATTGAAACCTGTTGTTGGGGTTATTTCTGCAAGTATGTCAAATTCAATGTCACTGTATGTCCTGCTCTCAGCATCATTCTCTTCCTCGTTGTCATCATATGGAATCAAGGCATCTAAGAAAGCCACGGGACCTGGTTTTATGTAATAGTAAGCTTCAGCATCGTCCCTGACTTTTTGCTTCCAATAATCGGGGATTATTTTGTCGGCAATGTCTTTCCATCCGTCGGTTTTCTTGTATCTTTCCACCTCAAATTCTTCCAAAACCACTGCCTTGAAGCCGCTTGGGAACGCGTTGCTGCCAAGTGTAAGCGTGACATCGTCACTATAGTTGGGAGTGATGTGCAGTGTCTGCAAGTCGGTGCAGTCGGCAAGGGCGTTGTCGGCGATGGCTGTCACGGGGATCAGGGCATCATTCCATCGTATATCATCATTTATGCCAATATAGTTGGGAATGACAACGCTCCTTACATTCTTGTTGTCGCATGACGTGAGTGTAGCGGTGGCTGATGAATAGTCGCTGGAGTAGTGGATGCTGTAGTTGTATTTGGTAGAGAAGTCTATATACGCCTTCAGTGCCATCTTGCCTTTCATGCTGCTCCATCCTTGGGCTGCCTCGTATGCCGCTTCGCTGCCGTCAGGCACGACCAGTGCGTTCATTCCTGCCGCAGCGAACACCGCCTTGCCGAGAGTGGCTGGTGTCTCGCCCAGGCACTCCACAACCTTCAGCGGGTATTTCTCTTTAATGTCGTCGTAGTCGCTGAAGTTCTCAAGGAAAGCCTTGTTGCCAATCGACTTCACGTTGGCTGGGATGACGATTCTTGAGAGTGATGTTCCGTAGAAAGCCTCGTCACCGATGGTCTTGAGCGATTCGGGCAGCGTGATGCTCCGCAGGGAGCGGCAGTTGGCAAATGCACCGTCATCGATGCGTTCTATGTTGTCGCTGAGGGTGATGTTGGCAAGCTCGGTAAGGTCGCGGAACGTGTTCTTGCTTATGGTATGCACGTCTTCACCTTCAAAATAGTTCATGTTGCCGGGGTAATTTTCCACGGTTTGGAGCTTGTCGCATCCGAGGAACAAATCATTGTCAAGGTGCAACTTACTTTTCACTGGGAATTTTACCTCTGTAAGTTCTTTGCAGTCGGTGAATGTACACATTTCCAAATAGTTGAGAGATTCAGGCAGTGATATACTCTTTAGTTTAGAGCCACTGAAGCAATTATATCCAATTGTTTCAAGTTTAGAGTCTTCCTCAAAAGTAATAGATTCAAGTCCAGTATTTACAACCGATTATTACTCAATATTTTATAGATAATAAGTCAGAAATATGGTTGTTATTTTTAATTGCACATTCTAAAAGGTGAAGATTTAACGCTTTTATTGATTATTAACTCAAAAAGGACATCAACTTGGGTCGTTTCTTCTCTTTTCCTTGCTATTCGTTTCCGATATTCCACTTTTGTTTTGGTCTATCTCATATGTACTGCAAAGGTATTGATTTTTGTTTGATATTGCTCCTTGCTTGCTCCTTGTCGTAGATTAATTTTCACACATGAATTTTTGTTCTCTTTCTATAGGGGCTTGAAACAATCCATTTATTGGAAACAATTAAAGACGGAGCTGGTTTGCCCCAGTGCTTTTTAAGAAACAGGGCAATTATTTTATCTCCACAAAGGCTCTTGTTCCCAATTATGA
>JBNMLZ010000102.1:0-6862 GCA_050875085.1 Prevotella sp.
AGTATCATTGCCTGATGGCAGAACCATCAGCATTGAGACCGGGAAAGTGGCAAAGCAGACCGACGGAAGTGTTGTACTGCGTATGGGCAACACCGTACTTCTCGCCACTGTTTGTGCCGCAAAAGATGCAGTTCCCGGAACCGATTTCATGCCTTTGCAGGTAGACTACAAAGAGCAGTACTCAGCAGCAGGCCGTTTCCCTGGCGGCTTCACAAAGCGTGAAGGCAAGTCAGGCGACAACGAGATCCTCACATCGCGCCTTGTTGACCGCGTGCTCCGTCCGCTCTTCCCGTCGAACTACCACGCCGAGGTATACGTACAGATCATGCTTCTCAGCGCCGACGGTGTTGACCAGCCTGACGCTCTCGCAGGATTTGCAGCTTCAGCCGCAATGGCTTGTTCAGATATACCTTTCGAATGTCCTATCTCTGAGGTTCGCGTGGCCCGCATCAACGGCGAGTACGTGATCGACCCTACCTTCGAGCAGATGAAGGACGCCGACATGGACATCATGGTTGGCGCTTCTGCCGAGAACATCATGATGGTGGAGGGCGAGATGAAGGAAGTTTCGGAGCAGGATATGATTGGCGCCCTCAAGGCTGCCATGGCTGCCATCAAGCCTATGTGTGAGCTCCAGACAGAGCTTTCGAAGGAGCTTGGCACCGACGTTAAGCGTGAGTACTGCCACGAGGTGAACGACGAGGAACTGCGCGAGCAGCTCCGCAAGGAGACCTACGACAAGTGCTACGCCATCGCTGAGGCTGGCGACCACGACAAGAAGAGCCGCGAGGAGGCTTTCGACAAGATTCTCTCTGATTTCCAGGAGGCTTACGACGCTGCACACACCGACCTGACTGCCGAGGAGCTTGACGAGAAGCACGCAGAGATGGTGCGCTACTATGCCGACGTGATGCGCGACTCTATGCGCCGCTGCATCCTCGACGAGGGCAAGCGTCTCGACGGCCGCAAGACCGACGAGATTCGTCCTATCTGGTGCGAGGTTTCTCCGCTGCCAATGCCTCACGGAAGCGCAATCTTCACACGTGGCGAGACTCAGTCGCTGTCTACTTGTACTCTCGGTACAAAGATGGACGAGAAGCTCGTTGACGACGTGCTTGAGAAGGGCTACCAGCGCTTCTTGCTCCACTATAACTTCCCGCCGTTCTGTACAGGCGAGGCTAAAGCCCAGCGCGGCGTAGGCCGTCGTGAGATTGGCCACGGCCACTTGGCATGGCGCGGACTGAAGGGCCAGATTCCTGAGGACTTCCCTTACACAGTTCGTCTTGTTAGCCAGATTCTTGAGTCTAACGGTTCTTCTTCAATGGCCACTGTATGTGCCGGCACTCTCGCCCTCATGGACGCAGGTGTTCCTATGAAGAAGCCTGTATCGGGCATCGCAATGGGTCTTATCAAGAACCCGGGCGAGGAGAAGTATGCCGTGCTTAGCGACATCCTCGGCGACGAGGACCACCTGGGCGACATGGACTTCAAGACCACCGGTACACGCGACGGCTTGACAGCCACACAGATGGATATCAAGTGCGACGGTCTGAGCTTCGAGATTCTTGAGAAGGCTCTCATGCAGGCAAAGGCTGGCCGCGAGCACATCCTCAACTGCATGCTTGAGACCATCTCTGAGCCACGCAAGGAGTTGAAGCCGCAGGTTCCGCGCATCATCCAGATTGAGATACCGAAGGAGTTCATCGGTGCAGTGATTGGCCCTGGTGGAAAGATCATCCAGCAGATGCAGGAGGACACCGGCGCTACCATCACCATCGACGAGGCCGACGGCGTGGGCAAGGTGCAGATTTCTGCTCCTAACAAGGACGCCATCGACGCTGCCCTTGGCAAGATCAAGGCTATCGTTGCCATTCCTGAGGTTGGCGAGGTTTACGAGGGTACTGTCCGCTCAATCATGCCTTACGGCTGCTTCGTAGAGATCATGCCGGGCAAGGACGGACTGCTCCACATCTCTGAGATTGACTGGAAGCGTCTTGAGACAGTTGAAGAGGCTGGCATAAAGGAAGGCGACAAGATTAAGGTTAAGCTCATGGAGATTGACCCGAAGACCGGCAAGTACAAGCTCTCTCACCGCGTGCTGCTCCCGAAACCGGAGGGCTACGTAGAGCGTGAGCGCCGTCCGCGCGGAGAGCGTGGCGAGCGTCGTCAGCGCCGTGAGGGTGGCGAGCGCCGCGATGGTCGTCGCGAGAACCGCGAGCACCGCGAGCCGAAGGACTTCAACGACTCACTCGATCACAACAACGATATTGACTAATCAGATTAGTCGGAATTGAAATGAAAAAATCCCTGCATGGCGAAAGGCCGTGCAGGGATTTTTGCGTTTATAGGAGCGGGTGGAACATCCCATCCGCGGCGGACGGGAGTCCGCCGTTCCGAATGGAGGCTTTGCTGCGGCGGACGGGAGTCCGCCGTTCCGGATGGGGCTTTTGCTGCGGCGGACGGGAGTCCGCCGTTCCGGATGGGGCTTCTGCTGCGGCGGACGGGAGTCCGCCGTTCCGTTATATAGTTTGTTGTTTCAGCTTTTGGTACATGGAGGGTGTCATGCCGTTCACCTTTTTGAACGACTGAATGAAGCTGGCGGCGGAGTTGTAGCCCAACTCCTCGTAGATGGCCTGGATGGTCATGTTGCCATAGTGCTCCGAGTCGGACAGCCGTCGGCACGCCTCGCGTATGCGGTGCTCGTTGAGCAGCGTCTTGAA
Organism: Prevotella sp.; assembly: GCA_050875085.1. Taxonomy (GTDB): domain Bacteria; phylum Bacteroidota; class Bacteroidia; order Bacteroidales; family Bacteroidaceae; genus Prevotella. The sequence goes on from JBNMLZ010000102.1 coordinate 2,721, forward strand.
GTTTTTCTTGTAGGTGTCGTTGATAATCCACGACACGTATTTCGTGTTGCTGCCCACCATGTCGGCAAGCATCTGCAGGTTGAAGTCCGACCGCGATATCGTCTCCACATCGTTCATCACCGTCGTTATGCTGTTGAGCAGCCGGTTGCGCTGCTCCTCGTCGAGGTTTACGCTCGGCTGTGAGGGTGTGGTGGCGGAGGCCGGAGTCTGTCGGCTTGCCATGTTGACATACTGCTCAAGGAGTTGCTTGCTCTGCCGGTCGTTCTGCATCAGCTCCTCGTTCTTGCTGACGAGCATACGCTGGGCGTCGAGCAGCGAGCGTGTCTTGCGACGGAGGGCTATATATAATAATGTCAGGCAGACCACCATCACCACAAATACCGCTATGACGACAAGCTGCATGTTGCTGCGCGACACGAGTGAGTCGATGCGCTGCTTGGTCTGCTTGTTCTCATACTCAAACAGCTTGCTGTTCGCCACGTTGAACTGTTGCATGTTGAACACCGAGTCGGAGAAGGCGAGATACAGCGAGCGGTATTTCCTTGCTGAGTCCTTCGCGCCAATCTTGCCGTAGATGTCGGCAAGCTCATGATAAACATTTATAAGCTGTTCCTTGCTCTTCATGTGCATTATGCTGTCCTGAGCCGTGCGAAAGCACTCCAATGCACTCTTGGTATCGCCCTTCTGCATATACAGTTTACCCACTTCAACCATGGGACCAATTGCATACTGCGTTGGCATTCTACGCTCGATAGCAAACTCCGTAGTCTTTCGGAAGTAGTATTCAGCCATCTGTATGTTGTTCTCCGCCATGGATATATACGCCTGGTTGTAAAGGAAGTAAAGTTGTCTGATGGTTGCATCCTTCATGGGTATTGTCATCTGTAGGCGGAAGAACGCGCGGGCGTTTTTCACGTCCTTGAGCATACAGTATGTACTGACGATGTTGGTGGAGAACCGCCATTGCATGTCAGTATCCTTGCGTTTCACGGATGCCTCGTAGCCCAAGCCGTAGTAGTAGAGGGCGCGCTTCAGGTCGCCCATGCCGGCATAGATGTTGCCGATGTTGCCTATTGTGGCATAATAGGTGTGGTCGTCGTTGTTGCGCTTTGCACCGTCGAGCGCCTTGGTGTAGTACTCCAAAGCCTCGGCAAAGCGTCCGGCGTTGTAGCACATGTCGCCTTTCGACTTCCATGAGGCGGCGGCATACTGCTTCTCCTCGATGGCTGTGGCTGCGAGTGGCAGCAGGAGCATCAAGGCAGTTAATATGATAAGGTGTAGATGTCTTCGATTGCTGTTCATAGTGAGCGCAAAGTTATATAATTTTTGTAAAATTTCAAAATAAAGGTTGTTGCAAATAGCGCTTTCTTTTTGTTATAATAATCGTGTTTTTATTTACGTTTTCTGCATTTTTTTAAGTTTTTAGCTACATTTTTTCTTTAAATTCTTGAATTTAAAAGTTGTTTATGTTTGAAAAATAGGTTAAAAACAATCAATATGTTAATTTTGCAATCGTGAAAACAGCAAATTGAAACATAAATCAACCATTCCCCTCGGGGATATAAAAAGAAATCGCTTATGAACAAAAAAGCTACCTCATTATTGACATTCGCCCTTGCGAGCCTGTTGCCACTCGGCGCCTCGGCTCAGACCAAGGTGGTGTTCGCTCCGAAGACGGTGAGCGGTGCCAAGATGCCCACGGGCACACAGCAGCGCGCCGTGTCAAAGGTAAAGGCGCAGGCTGCAAGTGCCGCGCCAGAGTTCAAGTCGCCACTGCCGTTGTCGGACATTGCCGACCGCGACGTGTACAATAAATATGCCGCAGCCACGGGCAACCAGCCGTCGCTCGTGCAGAAGGTGCAGCCAGTGAAGCGTGCAAGCCGCAAGGCCGACGCCGAAGCGAAGGTTTGGAACTACACGGGATTCAACATGCAGGCCGGAACCAAGGAAGACGGAACTGCGACGGGTGGCTTGGTTGACTTCAACCTGCAGCCGTTCGAGTGCGACACCGTTTCATCCGATGGCGGCGTCTCTCCATATTCATACATGGCAAAGGGCAAGCTCTACTGCTTCCTCCCCCACATGGATATTGCCACAGGCAACTACACATCAATGACCCGCACCACCTACGACGCCAACACACTTGAGCGTCTTGACCAGCGCGAGATAACATTGCCGGGCACAAAGGACAAGGTGCCTTACCTTATCACATACGATGACCAGCGCGACATAGTATACGCCATCTCAATGCTCGATGATTCACCCGAGGGCGATGACGAGAGCTACTATCTCAACGTGCTCGACACCACCACATGCCAGCTCCAGCGAGTGGGTTATATAGGTGGTTGGAACGGTGATAAGAATAAGAGCAATTTCGCGCCAAAGGCGTTTGTGACAGGTCTGTACGGACAGCTCTTCTTGCAGAACAAAGATGACTCGCTATATATAGAGAGTCTTAACCCGGCTACCTGCCAGCGCACTTTAGTTGGACGCACCGAGATGCCTACGCAGTATGTATATGGCGCGCAGCCAATGTACTATGATTCGCAGACGGGCAACCTTATCGTAAACCACTACGACTTCAACAACGGTACGCAGTATTATTCTGTAGCCCCGTATCTTGCCTACCAGCAAAAGGACAACATCCTCAAGACAGAGCTTATAGAGAACGCTCCTACGGGCTTTACCTATTTCTACAAGCGTCCGGAAGCAGAAAAGTCATTCTACAAGTACCAGCTTGCCGACATCTCCGACCTCAAGGCGACGGTCGACGACAACGGCAAGTTGACGGTAGACTTCACCGTGCCTGACGTAGACGACAAGGGCAACAAGATTGAGATACCGAGCTGGGCAACCAACACCGTGCGCCTTTATGTGTATGTCGACAATGAGTACACCAACATGGACGGCATGCCTTCGCAGGTGAAGCTCGGCGACAAGCTGTCGCTCACAACCAACCTGAAAGACGGTATGCACGTGGTGACAGTTCACGTGACCCCGATGTACAACGAGACCAAGGGCATCAAGAACGGCACAATAGTCACAACCGGCTACGATGCCCCGGCATTGGTGGGCGAGCCTACGCTTACCGTCGAGGGCGAGAAAGCCACCATCACATGGACGGCTCCTACCGACGGACGTTATGCCGACTTCGGAAGCAAGTTCGACGCTACAGACCTTACATACAAGGTGGTGCGCGACAACGACGGCAAGGTGATTGCCGACGGAATCACTGCACTCTCTGCCGAGGACAACGACCTTGCCGACGAGATACAGACCTACACCTACACCATCTATGCAACAAGCCACGGCAACACTGGCTTGGGCGTGAAGACCAACGGCGTGAGCGCGGGCAAGTATCTTGCAATGCCTTACGAGAACAACTGCGACAACAAGGGCTGTCTCGACGGCTACACTGTTCTCAACCTCGACAACAACGGCATCTACCGCACATGGAAATGGAACTCATATATGAACACCATCAGTTCCGGTTGGGGCGACGGCGATGACTGGCTCATCACTCCGCAGTTCAGACTCCGCAGCGATGCTCTGTACGCCTTCCGCTACAAATTTAGCGGTGCCGGCGACCTGCGCACAACCGTAGGCAAGGGCAACACTCCCGACGACCAGAACGAGAACATTCTCGACGACATCAACGACTACACGACCGATGACTTCGAGACCCGCGAGTTCTACTTCCGCCCAGCCGACAACGACAACTACAACTTCGGCATCTACAACTACAGCTTGGGTGAGAAATGCGGCTGGAACGTCAGCCAGCTCTCCGTGAAGCAGATAGCCAAGGCTACGGCTCCTGCCATGGTGCGCTCGCTCCAGTTCACTCCTGACGCTGAGGGCGCTCTCGGCGCAACACTTTCGTTCAGCGTCCCGGCAACAGCAATCAACGGCAATGCCATAGCAAGCGTGAGCAAGGTGACCGTCTACGACCTCGAAGGCAACGTGCTCGGCACAACCGACAACGTGACACCGGGCAGCCAGGCATCCGTCAAGGTGCAGGCACAGCACGGATGGAACGACTACAAGATTGTAGCCGCCAACGAGGAAGGTGAAGGCTGGCCTACTGTAATCCGCAAGTGGGTCGGACCGGACACTCCGAAGACCGTGAAGGGTCTGAAGATTTC
>JBNMLZ010000103.1:0-6670 GCA_050875085.1 Prevotella sp.
AATTGTAAGGCGGTTACAAGGCAATTGTAATCGGGTTACGGGGCAATTGTAATCGGGTTACGGAATTACGGGATGATGGAAAACAAAAAAGACGAACATCATGAGTGATGCTCGTCTTGAATAAGTTGGGATACTCGGACTCGAACCAAGAATGACAGGACCAGAATCTGTAGTGTTACCATTACACCATATCCCAATTTAGCGTTTAAAAGAACCGCGGTTGGAAGAAAATGTTGGGATACTCGGACTCGAACCAAGAATGACAGGACCAGAATCTGTAGTGTTACCATTACACCATATCCCAATATTTCGTTGCAACTCGTTCCCTTATTGCGAGTGCAAAGTTACAAATAATTTTTTATCCGCCAACATTTTTGTCGTGTTTTTTTATCAAAAATGAATTTTTTAGCTAAAAAAATCCAATAAACAAGCGTTTTCCGGGGATTTTAGCCGTTATTCGGATTATTCAGCGTAACTTTGTAGTGTTTAACATTATATATATAACATTATTCAGAAACATTTTAAAATTTAGAAATCAATAGTATTTGAATGGAAACTAAGAACAAGTTGGTTGACGCAATCGTAAAAGGAATTCAAGAGAAAAAGGGACAGGACATAACAATAGCCGACCTCCGCGGACTGGACGGCTCTATTGCCAACTACTTCGTGATTTGCCAGGGCAACTCGCCTTCGCAGGTTGAGGCTATCGCCGACTCCGTTGTCGAGACCGCCCGCATCGAGGCTGGCGAGAAGCCAATCCACGTGCAGGGACTGCCGCAGGCTTACTGGGTGGCGATGGACTATGGCGACGTGCTCGTGCACGTGTTCATACCCGAGGCACGCGACTTCTACAATCTCGAAAACCTGTGGCAGGACGCTGCCATAACGGAGATTCCAAACATCGATTAGTAAATTTAGCTTATGGACAACAGAAAGAACCCTCTGGGAGACAACCAGCCGAAGATGCCACGGTTCAACATGAACTGGATATACACGATTGTCATCGTGCTTTTGGCGGTGCTGTTCTTCTCCGACGGGGGCAACATGATCATGGGTGGCCCTGCCGCAACGCAGAACGCCACCTACACGAAATTCAAGACTTACGTGGAAAAGGGCTATGCCAGGAGCGTGGTTGTCAACAAGGACAAGGGCACGCTGCGCATGTATGTAAAGCCCGAGAAAATACGCGACGTGTTCGGCAAGTCGGTGCAGCAGGTGGGGCAGGACCCCTTTGTGAGCGTCACCTACGGCTCTGAGGACGCGCTCGACCAGTATCTCGCGTCTGCGCAGAAGCAGAACCGCATTCTCGACTACAGCTACGAGAAGGACAACAATTCCGGACTGATGTCGCTCTTCTACACCTTCGGGCCGATACTCTTCTTCGTGCTCCTTTGGGTGTTCATGATGCGCCGCATGGGCGGCGGAGCCGGCGGTGGCGGAGTGTTCAGCGTAGGCAAGTCGAAGGCGCAGATGTATGAGAAGGGCAACGACCTTGGCATCACGTTCAAGGACGTGGCTGGACAGGCTGGAGCCAAGCAGGAGGTGCAGGAGATTGTCGACTTCCTGAAGGAACCGCAGAAGTACACCGAGCTTGGAGGCAAGATACCAAAGGGCGCGCTGCTCGTTGGCCCTCCGGGTACCGGCAAGACCCTTCTCGCCAAGGCAGTGGCAGGCGAGGCAGGCGTGCCGTTCTTCTCGATGAGCGGCAGCGACTTCGTTGAGATGTTCGTCGGCGTGGGCGCGAGCCGCGTGCGCGACCTCTTCCGCCAGGCCAAGGAGAAGGCGCCGTGCATCATCTTCATCGACGAGATTGACGCCGTGGGACGCGCCCGCAGCAAGAACCCGGCAATGGGCGGCAACGACGAGCGCGAGAACACGCTCAACGCCTTGCTCACCGAGATGGACGGCTTCGGCACCAACAGCGGCGTGATAATACTCGCTGCCACCAACCGTGTCGATATGCTCGACAAGGCGCTTCTGCGTGCCGGACGCTTCGACCGCCAGATAAGCGTTGACTTGCCTGACCTGACGGAGCGCAAGGAAATCTTCCAGGTGCACCTGCGCAAGGTTAAGATAGACAACACCGTTGACATTGACTTCCTCTCGCGCCAGACCCCGGGCTTCTCGGGTGCCGACATCGCCAACGTGTGCAACGAGGCTGCCCTCATAGCCGCCCGCCACAACAACAAGACGGTGGGCAAGCAGGACTTCCTTGACGCCGTTGACCGCATCATTGGCGGCCTGGAGAAGAAGACTAAGGTGATGACCAACGAGGAGAAGCGCACCATCGCGCTGCATGAGGCGGGCCACGCTACCGTGTCGTGGTTCTGCGAACACGCCAACCCGCTCGTGAAGGTGAGCATCGTGCCGCGCGGACGCGCTCTCGGCGCCGCGTGGTATCTGCCCGAGGAGCGCCAGATCACTACCAAGGAGCAGATGCTCGACGAGATGTGTGCCCTGCTTGGCGGACGTGCCGCCGAGGAGCTGTTCACCGGACACATCTCCACAGGAGCGATGAACGACCTTGAGCGCGCCACCAAGTCGGCTTACGGCATGGTTGCCTATGCCGGAATGAGCGAGCGACTGCCAAACATCTGCTTCTACAACAACCAGGAGTACCAGTTCCAGCGCCCTTACTCGGAGACCACAGCAAAGGTAATCGACGACGAGGTGCTCAAGATGATAAACGATGAGTATGCCCGCGCTAAGCAGATTCTCAAGGAGCACAGCGACGGCCACAACCAGCTTGCCGAGCTGCTGCTCAAACGCGAGGTAATATTCGCCGAGGACGTGGAGCGCATATTCGGAAAGCGTCCGTGGGTGAGCCGCTCGGAGGAGATAATCGAGGACAACACGCCGAAGCTTGAGGACATGCCCGACGAGGTGAAGAAGGCACAGGCGGAGCATGAGGCTGGAAAGAATGATTCAGAGACTGGAAAGAATGATTCGGAGACAGCAAACGACTCTCCCGAGACAGCAAAGAACGACTCTAAAGAATAAGAAAATATGAGCGACAAAATGAAAAACCTCATAACGCGATCCATCACAGGCGTCATCTTCGTGGCGGCTGTGGTGACGTGTTTCCTGCGCCCCGAGGCAATGATATTTCTCTTCGCGCTGGTGACGGGTCTAACCGTGTGGGAGTATACGGGAATCGTAAACGGCATAGAAGGCGTGTCGGTGAACCGCTTTCTGGCTACCGTGGCGGCCGTTTACTTCTTCTTTGGAATGGCAGGCTACTGCTCGGGCATCGTGCCGTCGGCAGTGTTCATTCCTTACCTGCTGACGGTGGCCTACATGTTCGTGTCGGAGCTTTACACCAAGGCGGTGAACCCGATAAACAACTGGGCGTACACGATGCTCTCGCAGATGTACATTGCCTTGCCGTTCTCTATGGTCAACGTGCTTGCGTTCCGTGGAGTGGGCGACAGCGTTGTCTACAGCTATCTGTTGCCGCTGAGCATATTCATCTTCCTGTGGACCAACGACACGGGCGCCTACCTTAGCGGCTCGCTCTTCGGAAAGCACAAGCTCTTTCCGCGCGTGTCTCCCGGCAAGAGCTGGGAGGGCAGCATTGGCGGTGGAATACTGGTGCTGGTGGTTGCCGCCGTTGTGGGATGGTATGAGAATTCGGGGCTGCACGACGGTGCGCCGGAGCTCGCCATGTCGATACCGCAGTGGATGGGACTCGGCTTGGTGGTGGTGTTCTTCGGGACGTGGGGCGACCTTGTGGAGTCGCTTTTCAAGCGCACCGTGGGAATAAAGGATTCAGGCAATATACTTCCGGGCCATGGCGGAATGCTCGACCGTTTCGACTCGTCGCTCATGGCCATGCCGGCAGCGGTTGTGTACTTGTACACGCTGACGCTGTTTTAGGAGGTGTCGAGCTTCCGCTCGACACGTTTACAAACGATTATTCAATTAGGGGGTGTCAAGCTCCCGCTCTACACTTTGCCAAACCATTGCTTAAGTGTCGAGCGGGAGCTCGACACCCCCTTTGTATTTTGTTGTATTTTATATTATAATGTTGGGTAGACCATATTTTCCTCAGTCATGTGGTCGAGAACCTCATCGCAGAACTTCTTTGCTTCCCAGCGTGCCATGGGCAGGTCGTGGAGCAGGTAGTTGCCGCAGTCCTTTGGCGCGGCGCCCGGCACCTCGCCCTCGAAGTCGGCAACGAAGCGGAAGGTGCGCTGCATCAGCTCAACGATGTCCTTGGGCTCAAGGTCGCCCTTCATGAGCAGGTAGTTGCCCGTGAGACAACCCATCGGTCCCCAGTAGACGATGCTGTCCTTCCATTCTGGGTCGTTGCGCAGGTAGGTGGCTGCAAGATGCTCGATGGTGTGCAGTGCGCCCGGGTGGAGTGCAGGCTCGCGGTTGGGTTCTTTCATGCGGATGTCGAATGTGGTGACGGTGGAGCCGCCGACGCTATCCTTGCGCGACACGTAGATGCCACGCTTGAGGAGGTTGTGGTTGATTGTGAAACTTGGTATTTTGTCCATAGTGCTTAAATATTTCAATTCTTCAATATTTAAATGTTCTCAAGGAACGCCTTGGTCACTTCGAATGAGCCTTCAGCCATGCGTGCCCAGAAGTCGTAGTACATCTGTGCCTTGTGGTCCTTGAGCGGAATGTCGCTGATGATGCGGAACGAGATGAACGGTGTGTTGTAGATGTGGCATGTCTGCGCTATTGAGCAGCTCTCCATGTCGACGGCGGTGGCGTCGGGGAACTGGTCGACGATGGACTGCATCTTCTCGCGCGAGTTGACAAACCAGTCGCCGCTCACGATAAGTCCGCTGCGCACGTGGGTGGGGCAGGCGAGCGACGTGGCTTTCTTCACGAGTTCGCTTGGGCAGGCAAAGCGCTCCGGCATACCGAGCACCTGTCCAGGGCGGCACTCGTCGCCGCAGTAGACATCGTGGTAGCAGCACTCGGTGCTCACCACCACGTCGGTCACCTCAAGCGTGGTGTCTACGCCGCCTGCCACGCCGGTGGACATCACGAGGTCGGGATGGAAGTTGTTTATCATCTCCACGGCTCCGATGGCGGAGTTCACCTTGCCGATGCCGCACTGCTGCATGACAACGTTGTTGTGGGCAATGCGTCCGGTGAGGAACTTTCGCCCGTTGCGTATTTCTTCTTTCAGGTCGGTGGCGAGAGTCTGCAACTGTGCAAACTCCTTGTCCATCGCCACAATAATGCCAATGTTCATGTTGTGTTGTTTGTTATGAGTAGTGTATTGAGATACAAAGTTAGCATAAAACAATTAGAATAAAGAGTGTTTCATTTGGTTTAACACAAACTTAGCAGAAACCTATGCGCCGCGTATTGTTCTTTGACAACTTTTCCTCGCCGCACATTGTCACAAGGTCGCTGAGGGAAGGCTTCACGCCATTTATTATTTCCTGCATAAGAGCCTTCCTCGTGATGTTGTCTATCTGTCCGCCGCTGAAATCGTAGCCGGAGGCCAATGTGCGGGCATCCTCTGCGGAGAGCGACGGCAGCTTGCTCAACCAGATATTCGCCTTTGCCTCAATTGTGGGCTTGTCGAAACGTATCTTGAACAGGAAGCGGCGCTCAAATGCGCGGTCGAGGTTGTCGGCAAGGTTGGTGGTGGCGATGAGTATGCCGTCGAGGTTCTCCATCTCCTCAAGGATGATGTTTTGTATGGCATTCTCCGTTTGTGCCACGCTGCCGCTGCCCACATCCTTGCGCTTTGAGAACACGGCGTCGGCCTCGTTGAAAAGCAGGATGGGCTTTAGCTTGCTTTTCTCGCAGAGACGACGGTAGTCGGTGAACACCTTCTTGATGAGTTTCTCGCTCTCGCCAAACCAGCACGTCTTTGTCGCGCTTATGTCCACGTGCATGATGGCGCGCCCCGTTGCCTTTGCCATCTGCATCACGCTCTCTGTCTTTCCCGTTCCTGGCTCTCCGTAGAACAACACGGCAATGCCCTTGGGCAAATGGTTATCTTCAAGTCTTGCGCAGAGCTTCTTGTAGTTCTCTTCTTTCAGACTGTTGTGCAGAAGTGACAACTGCTGTTCCAACTCACCGGAGAAATACAGGCGTTTCTTCATGATCTTGTCGCAGGCGAGCAGTTGTTTGTCTGACACCTCGTTTTTGAACATGTCGGCATCCTCGCCGAGCAATGTCTCCTTGCCCTTGTCGGTAAGCACAATGGTGGTGCTGTCGCCATACATTGCCGATGTCTTCTCGATGTCAACCAAGCCTTTCTTCTGCAGAGAGTGCTCGTTGTCCTTAAACGCCATCATGGTGGTTCGCCGTTGGCGTAGTGGATAGAGACGGTTGACCTCGAAGGTGAGTGAAGTTGACTCATCTGCTATCATGTCCCGGCCTATGGAGTACAACAGAACCCGCTCGAACTCATCGGGGATGAGACGGCTTAGTTTCTTCACCATGGAAAGATGCTTGTTGGCGTCTTCCATTTTGCGCAAAGTTTTTATGAGTTTGGATGTGCAACAAGCATTGTCGGAGTTATAATTGTTTCTGTTGTGGAAATAGTCGTTCACCTTCTCCATAAAGGCGTACATGTCGTTGCACCTCAGTGGTTTGCGGAATGCCTGTATGTCGTCTTCGTAGAAATATTCCATGCCTTCGTCGGTGAGTGCCATCTCGTCTTCGTCCACAATTTCTATCAGTCCGAGCC
>JBNMLZ010000104.1:0-6661 GCA_050875085.1 Prevotella sp.
ATAGCTCTTGTTAGGTATGATGAAGCGCAGCACGTCGAGGTAGGCAATGACGACGAGGAAGGCAAGGAGGGTGAAGATGATGAAGTACTTCATCGCCTTGGCGTAGGTGTCGCGGTTGTCCTTGTCCTTCGCCTTGCCGAAGACGAACGGCTCGTAGGCGTAGCGGAACGCCTGGGTTATCATAGCCATGATCATCGCCACCTTGGTGGCGGCGCCGTAGATGCCGAGCTGTGTCTTCTCGTCGGCTCCATCGTAGAGGTAGGGGAAGATAATCTTGTCGAGCGTCTGGTTCAATATTCCGGCTATGCCGAGCACGAGCAGCGGCATGGCGTAGCGAATCATGCGACGCCACAGCTTCACGTCGAAGCGCCAGCGGAAGCCCGTCAACTCGCGCCAGAAGCACAGCAGCACGACGGCGGTGCAGACGAGGTTGATGTAGAACACCATGCCCACGTCAACCGTGAAGTGCTCGTCGTACAACCCGAACGGGTTGAGCTTCAGAGCCGGCAGCACGATGAGGTAGAGCAGGTTGAGCACGATGTTGAGCACGATGTTGACCAGCTGCAGGCAGGCGAACTTCAGCGCCTTTTTCTGATAGCGCAGATAGGCGAACGGGATGCACTTGAAGGCGTCGATGGCGACGCAGAGGAACATCACAGCCACCCACGACTCATGGTTGGGGTACTTCATGAACGTCGCTATCTGCGGCAGGAACGCGAACACGAGCGCCACGAACAGCGCCGCCGTGGAGCCTACGCTGATGAGCACAGTGGAATACACCGTCTGCGGGTTCTCGTCGGTCTTGTTGACGTAGCGGAAGAACGTGGTCTCCATGCCGTAGGTCAGGATAACGAGCAGCAGCGCCGTGTAGGCGTAGATGTTGGTCACTACGCCATACTGTCCGCCGCTTGCGGCGAATGCCGTGGTCTGGATAGGCACGAGCAGATAGTTGATAAATCTGCCGGCAATGCTGCTAAGACCGTAGATGGCAGTGTCTTTTGCCAAACTTTTCAGATTTGCCATGTTTTTTACTTTTTTTTCTCTTTTACTTTTTTACTTTTAAAAGAACAGGTAGCATATTGCTATTGCAGCGATGACACCCGCCAAGTCGGCGAGCAGTCCGCACGCCACGGCGTGGCGCGTGTAGCGCACGCCAACCGAGCCGAAGTATACGGCGAGGATGTAGAACGTTGTGTCGGTGGAGCCTTGGAAGACGCACGACAGGCGGCCGACGAACGAGTCGGCGCCGTAGGTGGTCATGGCGTCTACCATCATGCCGCGCGCCCCGCTGCCAGAGAGGGGCTTCATGAGAGCCGTGGGCAGTGCGCCCACAAAGTCGGTGTTGCCGCCCAATGAGCTGACAGTCCACTTGATGCCGTCGATGAGCATGTCCATGGCACCCGAGGCACGGAACACGCCGATGCCCACGAGTATCGCCACAAGGTAAGGAATGATGCGCACAGCCGTTGAGAAGCCCTCCTTCGCGCCCTCGATGAACGCGTCGTAGACGTTCACCTTCTTCCTCATTCCGGCAAGGATGAAGACAACGATGATGAGCATCAGCAGGATGTTTGCCACCGACGTGCTGACAATGTTCATCTGCGCCTTGTCCATCTGGGAGAAACCCCAGATGATGGCGGCTATTGCGAGCGACATGCCGCCAAGCGTGAGCAGCATGGTGCGGTTGATGAGGTTGATGCGCTGGTATATCGACGTGATGATTATTCCGGCGAGTGTGGAGAAGAACGTGGCGAGGAGTATCGGCACGAAGATGTCGGTGGGCTGCGCGGCTCCCATCTGGGCGCGGTAGACCATTATCGACACTGGTATGAGCGTCAGCCCGGAGGTGTTGAGCACGAGGAACATGATCATCGGGTTGGTGGCGGTGTCCTTCTTGGGGTTAAGCTCCTGCAGCTGTTCCATGGCGCGCAGGCCGAGCGGCGTGGCGGCATTGTCGAGTCCGAGCATGTTGGCGGCAACGTTCATGAATATGCTGCCCGTGACGGGATGGCCCTTGGGAATGTCGGGGAAGAGGCGTGTGAAGACTGGCGACAGAACGCGCGCCAGCGCGTTCACCACCCCACCCTTCTCGCCAATCTTCATTATGCCGAGCCACAGCGAGAGCACACCCGTCAAGCCGAGCGAAATTTCGAAGGCGGTCTTCGACGTGTCGAACGTGGAATTGATGATTGCCGGGAACACCTCGGTATCGCCCATGAACACAAGCCTTACCACGGCTATGCAGAAGGCGATGAGGAAGAAGGCAATCCAAATGTAGTTGAGTACCATTTATATATTAATGTGATATGTGTGTACTGACCGAATATGTATATTAATGTGGAAAGGGCAAAAGCTCTACAAGTGGAATACTTTTGCCCTTTCAATGTTGTTTTATGTTTCCTTTCATCGATGCAACCGGAGACGATCAGCCCCTCATCGACTTGAGCAGTTCCAGGGCCTTGTTCTCCGCAGCCTCCATAATCTCGCGCTCGCCGGGACCCTTGTCGTTGATGCCGCAAAGGTGGAGAATGCCGTGGATTATCACGCGGTGGAGCTCGTCGTCATACTCCTTGCCGAACTGCTCGGCGTTGGAGCGCACGGTGTCGAGCGAGATCACGATGTCGCCGCTCACGATGCCCGGCTCGTCGTAGTCGAATGTAATGACATCCGTGTAGTAGTCGTGGCCGAGATACTCGTTGTTGACCTCAAGAATCTTCTCGTCGTCAACAAACATATATCCTATCTCGCCCACCTTGAGGTTGTAGGTGGCGGCAACGGCACGTATCCATGCCGATGTCTCGCGTTTCTTTATCTTCGGCATTTTCACGCCGTCTACGTTGTATGTTATCATAATCTTATATATGGTGTGTGGTGGTGTTATTTGTCAAAATGTGGTGTCTTGGGCAGGAATTCACTGCAGTCTCTGCCGAAGTGGGTCAGCTCGCGCACAACCGACGACGAGATGCTGTCCATTCCCGGCTCGGCGTAGAGCAACACGGTCTCTATGCCGGTCAGACGGCGGTTGATGTCGGCCTGGTCGCGCTCAAACTCGAAGTCCTTCACCGAGCGCACGCCCTTGACGATGAACTCTGCCCCGCAGCGGCGGGCGAAGTCGACGGTCAGGTCGCTGTAGGCCTCAACCTCTATCCTCTTGTCGCCGCTGTAGAGCCGGCGTATGGCATCGACGCGCTCCCCGGCGGTGAGCATGTAGCGCTTGCTCTCGTTCACGCCCACACCGATGACGAGCCTGTCGAACAGCTTGACGGCACGGCGCACGATGGAGTCGTGGCCTATGGTGAACGGGTCGAACGACCCTACGAATATTCCGGTTCTCTGCATTTGCTTATGTGTGTATGTTGTTTCGTATATGCAAAATTAATACTTTTTATTTGAAACACACACGTGCGCACAGCCTGTTTTTGCGGTTTTTGGGTCAAAGCTGCCCTGCCTCCACCTGGCGGACGATGCGCTCTGTGTACTTGTCTACTCCGTCGGGGTCGTACTTCTTGGTGAGCGACGCGCCGAACAGCGCGGCGAACGCCTGGTAGAATCCTGCCCTGATGGGACCGAGGAACGCCTGTATGAGCTGGTAGGACGACGAGTCGCACTCGCGGTAGACAAGCTTTATGAGCAGCTTGCCCTGCGCATAGGTTAGCTTCTTCATGCGCGGCGTGTAGCGCTTGCGTATGTCCTTCTCGACGAGCTTCATGTGCTCATCCTTCGCCTTCTTGTTGGGCAGGGTCTGGAGATACTCGTAGGTCTCGATGATGATGGCGTTCACCTCCTTGGCAATAGGCAGCACCTTCTTGACGTTGGCAACGAGGCGGTTGTAGGCCTGGCGCTGGCGCGCGTCGGTGAACACCGGCTGCGGATACACATACAGCGGGTTAAGCTCCACATACTGTATGCTGTCGCCCCCGACGAGCGCCTTGCCCACCTTCACCATGGGCACAAACGTGGGCACATCCATGTCGACATCGCGGTCCTCGGGGTTTACCTTCTGGTTGACGGTGTTCTGTCCGCTTGCGGCCATCGCGCAGAACACACAGAGTATAAATAGTATATATCTTGCTTTCATATCCTTGTTTATATATGCAAAAGTACACAGAATTTCCTATATCGCAAGTTTTTTTTTGTACATTTGCAAGCGAAAACCAAAACACGTAAAACAAAAAGTATGAAAAAGTTTATCTTTTCTGCGATAATGCTATTCTCCGCGCTTGCCGCCAACGCCATCCCGGCACGCAGCGGACAATGGCGCACCATATCGCTTGTCGACGGCGGCACCGTGCGCGTGCAGCTCGTTGGCGATGAGTTCATGCACTCACTGCAGGCCGAAGACGGCACCTGCTACGCTATCGACGAGTCGACCGGACTCTACAAGCCGCTCTCCGACGACAACCTCAGCCAGATGCAGCGCCACGCTCTGGCGCTGCGCAAGGCCATCGGCAAGACGCCGCGCCACGCCGCCGCACGCCAGGAAAAGGACAAAAGCCTGTTCCAGGGACAAAAGAAAGCGCTCGTGATACTCGCTGAATTCACCAACAAGAAATTCCGCGACGAGAACAACCTCGACTTCTACAAGGACATCATCAACGGCATCAACTACTCCAACCCCGATGACAATTTCATCGGCTCCGTGCGCGACTACTTCAAACAGCAGAGCAACGGGGCTTTCGACCTCGACTTCGACGTGGTTGGACCATGCCCACTGTCCTACACCGTGGGCTACTACGGCAAAAACGATTCCTACGGCAACGACATGCACCCCGGTACAATGGTGGCTGAAGCCTGCCAGTGGGCACACGACCAGGGCATCGACTTCTCACAATACGACTGGGACGGCGACGGCTATGTGGAGGAAGTGTTTGTTGTGTATGCCGGACTGGGCGAGGCCGACGGCGGCAGCGACAACACCATCTGGCCGCACATGTTCACACTGACGGATAGCGACCACGGCGAGCCTCTGCTTCTCGACGGCGTGCTTGTCGACACCTATGCATGCTGTGCTGAGCTGAACAGCAAAAAACAGAATGCCGGAATTGGTTCATTCTGCCATGAATTCTCACACTGCATGGGATTTCCCGACTTCTACAACACCACATACAAGGACCTGACATGGTTCTGCATGGGCAATTTCGACCTCATGTCGTCGGGCAGCTACAACTGCAACGGACGTATTCCCGCCAACTACAGCGCCTACGAGAAAAGCGTTTGCGGATGGATCACGCTGCACGACATGACCGACATCGACAAGGCTGTGAGCGTGGACAACCTGAAATCGAACAACGACAATGGCGATGCCTACATCATACGCAACAAGGCGAACAGCGACGAGTACTACCTCGTGGAGTATCGCGATCAAAAAGGATGGGACGTTGGTCTGCCCGACAAGGGCGTCATGATCACGCATGTCGACTATGACAAGTATGTGTGGGATGCCAACATACCAAACACCAGATACAACTACCGCGGCCAGGGCAACGCCCTCTTATACAACGACCACCAGCGCATGGAGATATTCCACGCTGACAATGTGAGCAACCCCCTCTACACCAGCGGCAAACTCTACCCTTACGACGGCAACGACAGCCTGACACACACGTCGGCTCCTGCCGCAACGCTGTTCAATGACAATGAGGACGGCACAAAATACATGCACGTCGACATCCGTGACATCGCCGTTGCCAACGACGGCTCATCGGCAAGCATGACATTCGCTCCAGCGCAGTCTGTGCCCGGCAAACCGTCTGACGAGAAGGTTATCTTCTACGAGACGTTCGACCAGTGCAACGGCAAAGGCGGCAACGACGGGGAATGGAACGGCAACATTGCCAACGCCACCTTCATGCCCGACTCCGCCGGATGGACAAGCGACAACAAGGCATTATATGGAGCCGACAGGTGCGCCAAGTTAGGCACAAGTTCAAGCGCCGGCACAATCACGTCGCCTGAAATCGAGGTCAACGGCACCGTCAACCTCTCGTTCCAAGCCGGAGCATGGAACGGCAGAAACGACGGCACTCTGCTCACAGTGTCGGTATTGCCGGAAGGTACGGCAGAAGAGTCGGACTTCGAAATCGCCAAGGGTGAATGGCGCGACATCCATGCCACCTTCACCGCCAACGGCAAGATAAGAATCAACTTCTCGACAAATGCCGGCAGGTTCTTCCTCGACGACGTGAAGCTGACAACCGCCACCGAAACGGGCATCTGCATCAACCGCGTGCATGACAGCAATGCCGCCATCACTGGCTATTTCCGCATCGACGGCACACGAATCGCTACCCCACAGAAGGGCATAAACATCGTGCGTTATTCAGATGGAACATCACGCAAAATTATTGTGAAGTAAAAATACACAAAATCCGAGAAAGAGGCTATTTCATCTCGAATAGTCTCTTTCGCAACGTATAATATACACACGGGCTGTCATTTGTAGAGTGGTTTGTAGATAGCTATTCTTAGGTCGTTTGCATATTTAGCAGTAACTTTGCAGCATCCAAATATAGAAAGAGATTCAGTTAGCAAATTCAGTTAGTGCAACTGCCCGTGAGAAAAAAAATTAAAGACAGCAGACAAGAGTTCATTGTTGAACCCAAGTCTGCTGTCTTTTTTTATCCCTTACGGAACGTCGGACTCCTGTCCGACGCTATACCTA
>JBNMLZ010000105.1:0-6449 GCA_050875085.1 Prevotella sp.
GCCGACAGAGTTCCCGCTCACCGTCACCGTGCAGAACAAGCCGACAACCTACGCCGACACACAGGACGGCATCCGTCAGGCTATCCGCCACGAGCGCCGCGTGGAGTTGGCAATGGAGGGTCACCGCTGGTTCGACCTCTGTCGCTGGGGCATCGCCGAGGAAACGATGAACAACTACATCAAGGGTGAGTCGGAAGAGGCAAAAGCCGACTTCGGTGTGTTCGTCAAGGGCAAGCATGAGCTCTTCCCGATTCCGTCGAAGGAAGTCGACATCACCGGCATCGCCCAGAACCCAATGTATTAGGAGGTGTCGAGCTCCCGCTCGACACGCAGGCTAACGAGTTCCCGCTTGACACATAATAAGATGTCGAGCAGGAGCTCGACATCCCCCAAGATATTAGGGAAAGTGTCGAGCAGGAGCTCGACACCCCCAAGTTGTAACAAAGCAGTCAATGAGTTAGATTAACCCGCCATAATCGCTATACCACCGATTTACACACAACATTAAATAACTTAAAAAATCAACATACGTTTAACAACTTAAAACCAAAACACTATGAACAAGTTTACATCAATTCTCGCAGCCGCTCTCGTTTGCGGTAGTCTTTCAGCAATGGCACAGAACGACGAAATCCGCGTTACCCCGGCAACCGACCCTGACACTTTTGAACCGTCATTCCAGTTCAATAAAGACTATAAGTACTACGGCATATTACTCGACGACGAGACAAAGACAGCCAACCTCACCGACGACCAGTACGTATACATTGGCCCGGATGCAGCCAATGGCCGCAACCTTTGGATGTGGAACGGCTTTGACTTTCCGACAACAAGTATGTCAAACTCATTTGGTGTTCCTAACTCCTACACATCAGTGCAAGTTCAGGAAGGTCAGTCTTGGTCTGGTCTCGGCTATAACATAGCAGCCGCTAATCCAATTGACCTTTCAGGCATCACAAGCGAGTACACATTCCATATCGCCCTCAACTCAACAAGCAGCGAGTCGTTTGACTTCTATCTTACCGACGGCAACGGCAAGGAGGCTCACCTCGTATTCGGTAAGGAAGCTTTCGGAACCAATGCAGCAGTTGCCGACTTCGAGCGCGACGGCGAGTGGTACAACATTGATATCCCAATGACATACCTTGAGGACAACTTCGGTTTCTCATTCAATGGCGCGAACAACTATGCCGACAAGAACATCCTCTGCTTGCTCGGTGGTGGTGTGGCAGGCACAACAATCAACTACGATGCTGTGTTCTTCTATGGTCCAGCCAGTTCAACTGGCGTCAACGGTGTCAAGGCAGACGCAACAGGCGAGAAGACTTACTACACAGTATCTGGCTCAAAGGTTTCTGCCGACTTCGCCAACGCCAACAAGGGCATCTACGTTGTTAAGCAGGGCAACGAGTCAAAGAAGGTTGTTGTGGAGTAATATAATTTAGTATATACACACAGATTCATTTTTATTTCATCTTTAGAAACCGTGCGCTTGTAGAAGCGTCTACAGCGCACGGTATTTCACCCCAACGCATACATTTCCAATCTCCCGCTATCGCGTGAGGAGACAAACCTAAATTAAAAACCATCACGTAAAATGAAAAAATACTTTATCCCTGTCTTCGCGCTCTTCGCTTGCTCAGCGCTGGCGTTCGGCGACACGAAGAAGAGCTTCAAGCGCGGTTTCGGCGAAAACACCCTCTACTATGTGGAGGACCTTCAGGCTCTCATGCCCGGCAACTCGTGGTACTACGACTGGGGCAACGAGCCGTCAGCCCAGGTGGCCGACTACGTTGGCTCAGAGAAGGGCATCGAATTCATACCACAGGCTTGGAGCTCATACGACGAGAACAAGCTCCGCGCCTATTACAAGGCTCACCCCAACGACCGCTATCTGCTCGGCTTCAACGAGCCTAACTTCCCTGACCAGGCTGCCATGCTGCCGTCGGAAGCCGCTGAAAAGTGGCACTCTCTCGAAGCTCTCGCCAAGGAGCTTAACCTCATCCTCGTCGGTCCGGCCATGAACTACGCCGGACAGCCGCTCAAGGACGGCAAGGTGTGGAACCCCTTCGACTGGATGGACGCTTTCATCGCTGCCTACAAGGAAAAGTATGGCACCGAACCCCACTACGACTATACAGCTGTTCACGCCTACATGGACCGTGCCGACGCCATGATGGACTTCGTCGACAAGTTCTATGAGAGGTACGGCAAGAAGGTTTGGCTCACCGAGTTCTGCGCTTGGGAAGACAAGAACCTCACCGCCGAGACACAGCAAGAATATATGATCAGCAAGCTGAAGACCCTTGAGACCAGCGACCACGTTTACCGCTACGCTTGGTTCAAGGCGCGCAACGCCAACAAGTACCCTTACTACAATCTTCTGTACTATCCCACGAAGACCATCAAGGCGGGTACACTCACCGACCTCGGCTTTGCTTACGTGCACATGTCAACCTTCGACAAGGACAAGTACTACGCCATTGGCGAGCCGATACCAGTCAACGACTTCATCGACTGCAACCTGACCAAGCTTCAGGAGAGCGCCGACCCCCGCGCACGTGTCAAGGAAATGGACAAGACGGAGCTGATGCTCAACAAGACCAACCTCTCAGCCACCTATCAGATTGACGTTCCGAAGGACGGAACTTACAAGCTCATCCTGCGCTACGCCTACGCCACCGACAACCTCAAGGCTAAGATGAGCGTGATTGACGCCGACGGCAACACGCTCGTCAACAAGCAGATTCTTGAGCCTACCGGGGCAGAGAACAAATATGCTGCCGTAGCCTACGACGTGACGCTCAAGGCAGGCAAGCAGAAGTTGACCGTGAAGAAAGCCAACTTCCAGGCTGTAGCAATATCACTTGTGAAGCTCGTCGAGACTGTCGACCCGAACGACGCCGACATGCAGACGCTCACCGGCGACAAAATTGTGAAGCCGGGCGACAACACTGGCGGCGACACCCCAGACACTCCTTCACAACCGGGCGAGAACGAGTCGTTCGACAAGGAGGTGGTAGTTTCCGACGACGCATACAAGTTCGACTCAGCCGACAAATACTACGCCATCTTCCTCGACGGCACAACACAAGCCAAGAACATTCCTGCCAATCAGTTTGTCAATGTCGGCGACAACGGCACCTCACAGAACTCCTACCTCTGGGAGGGCACGTTCAACTATGGCGACGCAACTGGCAAGAACTCCTTCGGTGTTGAAGGCGAGTACAAGGCAATCGTCAGCTCCGACAAGGGTTGGAGCGGAATGGGCTACAACGTGAACGGCTCGAAGGGCGACCTCGACCTCACTGGCATCAACGATGACTACAAGCTGCACATCGCACTGAAGGCAGAGCACAACTGCCCGGTGAAGTTCACGTTCAACGACGGCAAGCACAACGCAGTGCTCGTGTTCGGACAGTACGACATCGACGGCATCGACCCCGTTGCCAACTTCAAGCGCGATGGCAAGTGGCACAACATCGACATACCAATGTCCTACCTCCACAAGAAGTTCGGACTCGACTACCGCGACGCCAAGGACTACGACGGCAACATCCTCGTGATCAGTGTAGGAGCGGAGAAGAACGTGAAGGTGGACTTCGACGCCGTGTTCTTCTATGGTCCTAAGGACTCCAAGCCAAACACTGGCACACTTGAAGGACTCTCGAATACTGAGGCAACCGTAACCGACGACCGCTTCCAGTTCTCCGACGACGAGCGCTACTACATAGTATATCTCGACGACGCCACACGCGGACGCAACCTCGACAACAGCCAAATCGTAGACTGCGGTCCTAACGGCGGCACACAGCAGCTCTATCCGTGGGATGGCACCTGCCGCTTCAACACCAATGCCGACAACAACTCGTTCGGTGAGCCGGGCGCCTACATGTCGGCTACGCAGGTGGCAGACTGGTTCGGAATGGGCTACAACGTGGCTGGCGGCTTGAACCCGCTCAACCTCTCGGGCCTGAGCAACGACTACTTCCTGCACATGGCAGTGAAGTCAACCTACAAGGGTCCGATTCTCTTCACCGTGACCGACGCAGCCGGCAAGTCGGGCAACATCGTCCTCGGCAAGGAGGCTTACCACGACCACCAGCCGCTCGCCGACTTCGAGCGCGACGGCAAGTGGCACAACGTGGAGATTCCGATGCGACTGCTCAACCTCAACGACGGTGTCAACTTCACACGCTCTGCCAACTACACGGGCAACATCTTCTCCATCCTCATGAACGGCGAGAAGGACAAGTCGACAATCGACTTCGACGCAGTGTTCTTCCACGGTCCTAAGTCGGCTCCGGCTTACGAGACCGAGAAGGTGACCAACAAGCCGGTGAAGGTGAAGAAGGCAGACGAGAACCCATTCACGTTCAGCGCCAACGAGGACTACTACGTAATCACCCTCGACGACGACACAAAGCGCGAAAACCTCTCCAACGACCAGATAATCGACTGCGGTCCTAACGAGTCAACCCGCTTCCTCTATCCGTGGAGCGACACCGTTACGCCGAGTGCCGCCACAGGCAAGAACTCCTTCGGCGTGGAGGGCAACTACTCGGCTTGGATTGTCGGCAACCAGGGTTGGTCGGGACTCGGATTCTTCGTCAACCGCAGCTCGCTGCTCGACCTCTCGGGCATCACGAAGGACTACTCTCTGCACTTCGCCGTGAAGTCAACCACATCGCAGCCAATCGACTTCGAGGTTGTCGACGGCAACGGCAAGGAGGCCCACTTCGTTCTCGGCAAGGAGAACTATGGCAGCAACGCTGCCGTGGCTGACTTCGAGCGCGACAACACATGGTACAACGTAGACATTCCAATGTCATGGTTCATACAGAAAGGTCTCGACTTCCGCACTGCCAAGGCGTTCGGCGGCAACCTGTTCTGCGTGATGTGCGGAACGAAGGAAGGCGACAAGGTGGACTACGACGCCGTGTTCTTCCATGGTCCGAAGAAGCAGACCACCGGCATCGACGGCATCACAGCCTATGACAACGCCTCTACAACGCTTGGCGGCTCATACGCTGTGTTCGACCTCTCTGGACGACAGGTGTCGGGCATGACAGAGCCGGGCATGTACATCGTGCGCACCAAGGACGGAGCGAAGAAAATAGTAAAACGATAAAAATACCAATATGAAGACATTTATGGTAATGTTGGGTTTGCTTTCAGCAGCTGTGTCGCCGGCTCTTGCCGACGGCACAGTGAAGAAGACTCCCGACAAGGAGGCTCAGAATGTTCCGCCCGGCTACCAGCTTGTGTGGAACGACGAGTTCAACGGCAGCGCGCTCGACCGCGACGCGTGGAATATCGAGGTCAATGACAACGGCAACGGCAACGACGAGCTACAGTACTACACCGACCGCACCGACAACGTGAGCATCGGCATCGAGCCTAAGTCGGGCGAGAGCTGCCTCATACTGACGGCAAAGAAGGAACAGTACAACGGACGCAGCTTCACCTCGGGGCGCATCAACACCAACGACAAGGTGATTTTCACGCGCGGCATCATCGAGAGCCGCATCAAGTTCCCGAAAACTGCCAATGGTCTTTGGCCTGCCTTCTGGCTCCTCGGTGCCAACTATGCGGATGAGGGATGGCCACGGTGCGGCGAGATCGACATTCTGGAGATGGGCAATGCCGAGGGCATAAGCAAGGGCTGCCAGGACCGCTTCTTCAACGGGGCATGTCACTGGGGCTACTACAACGACAAGGGACAATATCCCAACTACGCCAAGTCGACCACCAACTCCTACTCACTGCAGGACGACGAGTTCCACACGTTCACCCTCGAATGGGACGAGCAGTTCATCAGCATGTATCTCGACCGCGAGACTCATCCCGACGCTGCACCTTACTACCGTATCGGCGTGAGCGACATGAGCAACGACTGGGGAACGGGCTACTATTTCCAGCACGACTTCTTCGTCATATTCAACCTCGCAGTGGGTGGCATGTTCACTGGCAACATCGCACCGGAGCGCATAACGGCTCTCAACAACGGTGACGCCAAGATGTATGTCGACTGGGTGCGTCTATACCAGAAGACCGATGACATCAACGTGATATACCCAGACTCCTATGTCAACGGCATCAAGCACACTCGAAAAACCGAAAAAGCAGAGACTGGTGACGAACGCAAGGTGTATGACATGCTCGGACGACGCATCGACTCGACAAACACCAAAGGACTGTATATAGAACAGACGGCACTCGGTGCAAAGAAGTTCTTCAGCCTGATAAAGTAAACAATAACTTTAAATATCAAAATTAAATCACTTAACTTAAAAAAAAACTATGAACCTTAATTCCGCAACACTATAAATTTTAGTTTTTATAATATCCTGAGCAACAAAAAGTTGCCCAGGATTTTGCCATGTCAGAGGAATCACTTAACTTAGTATTGCAATAAAAATCAAACAAAACCTCATCAGGCATGGCAA
>JBNMLZ010000106.1:0-6422 GCA_050875085.1 Prevotella sp.
CGACATGAAGCTCACGCCCACGATGCGGTAGGCGGTCTGCTGTGCCGTAGCGCCCGGCTTCTTGAAGTAGAGGTCGGAATACTCGGCGAGTTGTCCAGGCTGCGTGGTTGTCTTCTCCACGAGCACCTGCATACGCACGGCAGTCTTCGGCAGATAATACGACAAGCCCTCTGTCTTGTCGTCGGCTGCTGAAAGCGACAGCACGGTGAGTGCTGAAAGGAATATTGTAGAAAGGATTTTTTTCATTGCTTGTTGATATACTCTGTTCTTGTTACCTTGTTTTATTTAATATAGAGCCTTGAATGCATCGGGCAGCGCGTTGATGATGTCGCCTGCCACCATGCTCTCCTTGCCCATGCGCGAGGCGGCTATGTCGCCGGCGAGTCCGTGGAGGTACATGCCCACAAGACAGGCGTTCTTGCGCGAGTAGCCACGGGCGAGGAGTGCGGTGATGATGCCCGTGAGCACGTCGCCCGAGCCTGCCGTCGCCATGCCGGAGTTGCCTGTGGTGTTGAACACCACGTTGCCGTCGGGCAGGCAGAGAGCCGTGTAGTGGCCCTTGAGCACGATGAAGGCACGCAGGCTCTCAGCCATGTCACGCGCCACGGCAAGACGCTCGCTGTCGCTGTGGCATGTGGTGGCGGCAAGACGGTCGAGCTCGCGCGGATGGGGCGTAAGTATCATGTTGTCGGGCAGCTGCGATATCCACGTGCCGTGGGAGCCGAGCATGTTGAGCGCGTCGGCGTCGAGCACAACCGGGCACTGCGTCTGCTGGAGCTGCGACATGAGCGCGAGGGCGGAGCCTTCCTGACGGCCGAGCCCCGGGCCGATGCCCACGGCGTCGAAATCGTCGGTGGCTACTGCCTCGGAGTAGTAGTTCTCGGTGTCGATGGCAAGCACTGCCTCGGGCACGGCAATCTGCATGATGGTGGCGTTGCAGCGCGGCGTGAGCGCCGTCACCTTGCCCACTCCACTGCGCAGGCAGGCGCGTGTGGCGAGCACAGCCGCTCCGCCCATGCCCTCGGTGCCGGCAATGAGCAGGGCGTGGCCCATGGTGCCCTTGTGGGCGAAGTCGTCGCGGTGGAGCATCTGCTGGCGCACGTGCTCGGAGTCGATGGTGGTGTAGGGCGACGGGATGCTCTTGATGTAGTCCTTGGAGAGGCGTATGTCGAGCACCTGCACCTTGCCGAGATACTGCTGGCAGTCGGCGAAGTACATGCAGAGCTTCTTGAGCTGTATCGTGAGCGTGAGGTCGGCGTGGATGATGGCTGTGGGGGTATTGTTGGAGTTGTCCTCGGTCATGAGACCCGACGGGATGTCGATGCTCACCACGCGCGAGGGCGACTGGTTGATGTACTTCACGAGCGAGGCGAAGCCGCCAGTGAGCGGCTTGTTGAGCCCTGAGCCGAAGAGTCCGTCGATGACGAGGGTCTGTGGCGTGAGCTTTGGCGGGTCGAAATTGCTTGTCACCTCAGTGAAGCCGTGAACGAGACCCTCGCTCTTGAGGCGGTCGCGGTTCTTGTCGCAGTTGTCGGACAACTGGCCGTGGATATTGAATAGGTAGGCATCCACGGTGTAGCCCTTCTCCGACAGCATACGCGCCACGGCGAGGGCGTCGCCGCCGTTGTTGCCCGGTCCGGCAAACACCACTACGGGTGTCGATGGCTCGAAGCGTGTGGATATGGCCGATGTTATGGCGCGTGCGGCACGCTCCATGAGGTCGATGGATGCCACTGGTTCGTGGTCGATAGTGTATTGGTCGAGCTCATGTATCTGAGCCCCTGTCAGTATCTTCATATTTTGTGATAGTTGTATTTATAGTTGCAAAAATACAAAATAAATGGGAGAAAGTGTCTTATCTTTACGAATTTCACTACCTTTGCAGTAAGAAAAGTAAGGCACCCCGCAAATCATTACAGAACAAAACCAATGTCCTTATGACCAATATTGCCAGCTACTTCCCGATAACCGACCCCACACTGATATTCTTTGTCGTGCTGCTCATCATCCTCTTCGCGCCTATCATAATGGGCAAACTGCGGATTCCGCACATCATCGGAATGGTGCTGGCTGGCGTTGCCGTGGGCAAGTATGGCTTCAACATTCTCGTGCGCGACGACTCCTTCGAGCTGTTCGGCAAGGTGGGACTCTACTACATCATGTTCCTCGCCTCGCTTGAGATGGACATGGAGGGCGTGAAGCGCAACTCGGGACGGTTCGGGGTGTTCGGCGCGCTGACGTTCGGCGTGCCGTTCGCGCTAACCTACGTGGCGTGCGTGACGCTGCTCCACTACTCGGTGTTCGCCTCGCTGCTGCTCGGCTGCATCATGGCGTCGAACACGCTCATCGCCTACCCTATCGTGGGCAGGTACGGGCTGCAGAAGAAGCCGAGCGTGACGCTGTCGGTTGGCTCGTCGATGATTTCGCTGCTGATGGCGCTCGTGACGCTTGCCGCTGTCGTGGCGTCCTACGACGGCGAGACGGGAGTGCTGTTCTGGGTGTGGTTTGTGGGCAAGTTCGTGCTCTACTGCGTGGCGCTCGCCCTGGTGATACCGCGCCTTACGCGCTGGTTCCTGCGCCGCTACAGCGACGCCGTGATGCAGTTCATATTCGTCATGTCGATGCTGTTCATGAGTGCCGCCCTAAGCGAGGCGGTTGGACTGGAGGGCATCTTCGGCGCGTTCCTCTCCGGACTCATCCTCAACCGCTTCATACCCCACGTGTCGCCGCTCATGAACCGCATTGAGTTCATCGGCAACGCGCTCTTCATTCCTTATTTCCTCATCGGCGTAGGCATGTTGATAAACGTGCGCCTGCTGTTTGCCGGGGGCAACATCGTGATGGTGGTGGCGCTCATAGTGGCTTTTGGCACGCTGGGCAAGGCGCTGGCGGCCTATCTTGCGGGCTTCCTGTTCCGGCTGCCGTTCTCGTCGGGCAACATGATGTTCGGACTGACGTCGGCTCATGCCGCGGGTGCCATTGCCATGCTGATGATTGGCATGAGGATTGAGGTGGAACCGGGACATCCGCTCGTCACCGACGACATGCTGAACGGTGTGGTGATAATGATTCTCTTCACGTGCGTCATATCCACGATGGTCACGGAGCGGGCCGCGCAGCAAATCACACTGCGCGACAAGGAGATGCCCGACGAGGATGACCAGAAGGCTCACCGCGACGAGAAAATTCTCATACCGATGAAATATCCCGAGTACGCGCAGCGACTCGTCAACCTTGCGATGATGATGCGCAACCAGAAGAACACCACCGGACTGGTGGGCCTCAACGTTGTGTACGACGATGACGACATGCGCCACAACATGGAGCAGGGACAGCAACTGCTCGACCGCATGGCAAGCTACGCATCGGCTGCCGACATGACGATGCAGACGCAGGTGCGCGTGGCTGCCAACATTGCCAACGGCATAAGGCACGCCTTCAAGGAGTTCCGCGCCACCGACATTCTCATCGGTATGCACATGCACCCGGAGGTGTCGCAGAAGTTCTGGGGCGAGTTCCACCAGAGTCTGTTCAACGGCTTGAACTCGCAAATCATAATGGCGCGGATCAAGCAGCCGCTGTCCACCATACGCCGCATACAGGTGGCTGTGCCGTCGAGGGCGCAGTTTGAGCCGGGCTTCTACCGCTGGCTGGAGCGCCTGTGCCGCATGGCGGTGAACATGGAGTGCCACACGGAGTTCTTCGGCCGCGACGACGTGCTGCCGCTGATTG
Organism: Prevotella sp.; assembly: GCA_050875085.1. GTDB lineage: Bacteria > Bacteroidota > Bacteroidia > Bacteroidales > Bacteroidaceae > Prevotella. The sequence continues at coordinate 3,733 of JBNMLZ010000106.1, forward strand.
AGCAGTACGTCAAGGGGCGCCACGCCGAGATGCGCGTGTCATACACGCAGATGACGCACTGGGCTGAGATGCCGCAAATAGCCTCCACAATACAGGACGACCATCTGTTCGTAATCGTCACGGCGCGCAAGGGCACCGTGTCCTACAAGAACGCGCTTGAGCGGCTGCCCGACGAGATACAGAACAATTTCTCGGGCAAGAACATCATGATTATCTTCCCCGACCAGCACGGCGACGCCATGGACGAAATGACATTCGCACAGCCTCAGCACACCGAGGACCAGAGCGCTTACGAGACAGTGACGAAGTGGATAAAGAAAAAGATTGAAAGAAACAAATAATCCAAAAGAATGATAGACGTAAAAGGAATAACCAAGAGCTTCGGCTCATTGCAGGTGCTCAAGGGCATCGACTTGCACATTGACAAGGGCGAGGTGGTGAGCATTGTCGGTCCGAGTGGCGCCGGAAAGACCACCCTGTTGCAGATAATGGGCACGCTCGACCGACCGGACAGCGGTTCCGTAGTGGTGGACGGCGTTGACGTGGGCACGCTCAACTCAAAGAAGCTGAGCGACTTCCGCAACCGTCACATCGGCTTCGTGTTTCAGTTTCACCAGCTGCTGCCCGAGTTCACGGCACTGGAGAACATCATGATTCCCGCCTACATAAGCGGCAAGGGCACCAAGGAGGCGAAACAGCGCGCCATGGAACTGCTTGACTTCATGAACCTTGCCGACCGCGCCTCGCACAAGCCCGCCGAGCTGTCGGGTGGCGAGAAGCAGCGCGTGGCCGTGGCACGCGCATTGGTGAACAATCCTGCTGTGGTGTTTGCCGACGAACCGTCGGGCTCGCTCGACTCTAAAAACAAGGAAGAACTGCACCAGCTGTTCTTCGACCTGCGCGACAAGTTCGGACAAACATTCGTCATCGTCACGCATGATGAACACCTCGCATCAATCACCGACCGCACTATACACATTGAGGACGGAATGATTGTTGCCGGCATTTGAGCTAAAAAATTTTCACATAACATTACAAAAGCCCCGTAAGCCTGTTACCATTGCTTTGTAAGCGCGTTACAATTATTCCGTAACAGCCTTACAATTGTCCCGTAACAGCAGTACAAAACAGCAGTAGGGGTGGCGAAACGCAATATTGCAACATTATCCGTGGCGGAGGTCTCCGGCCTACGCTGCAACCATTAATTACAATTGACTATATATCAGGATATTAGTAATCTCTGTTTTCTGCGGAGGCCGGAGACCTCCGCCACGGATAATCAATACTTTTGCCCTTTCTGGGCGTTGGTTTGTTGAATACCATTTCCCCAGGGCGTTTCCCTGGGCTATGTACAGTTTGCCCCTTCGGGGCGCGTTGCAAACTGTTTTGATTTTACCCTCTTTTCTTTACAGCAACCTTATGCCACTGTCGGTGATTTCGATGAGGCGACGCTTGTAGAGGTCGCCAATGGCACGCTTGTAGACCTTCTTCGACACCTGGAAACGACGCTTGATGTCCTCGGCATCGCTCTTGTCGCCAAGGTCGCACTTGCCGCCGTTGTCGCGTAGATACTGCAACAGCGTCTCCGAGAAGTCGAGGGTCTGCTGGCGTCCGGTGGGCTGAAGCGTCACGTCAATCTTCCCGTCGGGACGCACGGTGTTGATGTAGCCCTTCACGCGGTCGCCAGTGTGTAGATAGCGGAACACCTGGTCCTCATACACCAGTCCGGGATAGCAGTTGTCGATAATCACCTTGAAGCCCATCTCCGTCTTCTGCCACACAAGCAGGTCGACTTCCTGGCCGTGGTTGTAGAACGGATGGCGCTCGGCGAAATACTTCTCCACCTTGGCGGAGGCTACAATGCGGTATGACTCCTCGTCGATGTGCACATGCACGATGTAGCTCTCGCCTTTCACCATGCGCTTCTTCTGCTCGCGGAACGGACAAAAGAGGTCTTTCATGAGCCCCCAGTTGAGGAAGGCTCCATACTCGTTGACCCATGACACCTCAAGATAGGCAAAGTCGCCCACCTTGCAGAGCGGATGCTCCGTTGTGGCAACGGGGCGCTCCTCCTGATCGAGGTAGACGAACACCTCAAGCTCGTCGCCAGGCTTCGTGCCCTCGGGCACATAACGCTTAGGAAGCAATATCTCACCCTCGTCGCCGCCGTCGAGGTAAACACCGAAGTCCACTTCCTTGACTACGGTCATCTTATTGTAATCACCAAGTTTTATCATATCGTTGTCCTTTTAGTTATCGTTTTTTACTCGAAGTAGAAGCTTAGCACCACCATCTTTGTCTTTGCCTCGGAAGCCGACTGGGCGAACTTCAGCAGGTTCTTGTCGCGCAGCTCCGACGGGTGCTTGGTGTCGAGCGAGTTGCCAAGCCCGTAGACGAACTTCAGTTCGGGGCGCAACTTGAAGAACGGCAAGTAGAAGTCGCATCCCACGCCAAGCTCCATGGAGAGCGTCTGGCGCTTCAACCGCAGATAGTCGCTGCTCTTGGAGCTGAGGTTGTACATAGGCACAAGTCCAGCCATGAGGTAAGGACGGTGGTTGTTGAACCTGGGGGCGGAGAATATGATGTCGGCTGAGCAGGCTATGTAGGCCGACTTCATCTCCTGGCGCGTCTCGTCGGGTTTGCCGTCGGCGTCGAGCGTCTTCAGGTCGTGGTAGACAATGTGGCGCGAG
>JBNMLZ010000107.1:0-5948 GCA_050875085.1 Prevotella sp.
CAGTCTTTTTTCTAATTCTGATCTTTTCATTGTTTAAAAGAGCTCGTTTGTCTTATTGACAATGCAAAGGTAGCAAAAAAGTTATATACTACCAAATATTTAGGTAGCTTTTTTGCTATAAATTATATAAAAAACAACTTCAAAAAGCCTCTTAATGGTGGCTTTTTACCGCTTGGGACCCGCCGCGAAAATGGTGAAGGCATTTTCGCGGCGGGCGCGAGGGGCGGGTGGTCGGGCAGACGGGCGAGGTGCCCGACCCCACCATTTGCGTGAGGTCGGGAAAATGATTGGCTTGGCTTACAGCTTGCCTTCCTCGGAGTAGCTGTAATATTGGGCATCCGTTATGATGACGTGGTCAACCATGTAGATGCGCATTGTCTCGCAAGCGCGCTTGAGCTTGGTGGTGATTTGGTCGTCGTCGCGGCTCGGTCGCGGGTTGCCGCTTGGGTGGTTGTGAATGAGGGTGAGCGCGGTGGCGTTGTTCAATAGAGCCTCGCGGAGGATGCAGCGCACGTCGACGGCTGTTTCCGTGAGTCCGCCACTCGAAAGGCGCACGGCTTTGATGAGCTGCAGTCGGTTGTTCATCAGTAGGGCGTGGGCTTCCTCGTGGTCGGCAGTGCCGAGCGTGGGGCGGAAGTATCGCCAAACGGCATCGGCAGAGCCGAAGTCGGGGCGGTCGGCGGCGGCTTCCGTCTGCAACCGCTTGGCAAGCTCAAAAGCGGCTTGCAGCGCGAGAGCCTTGGTCGGGTCAACGCCTTGCACGACTTCAAGCTCGGCGGTGCGGCGTGTGGAGAGGTCGCGGAGTGAGCCGCCGCAGATGTTAAGGAGTTGGCGCGACTGGCGGAGGGCGGCGCGTGGGTCTTTGCCTTGCCCTATGATTAGCGACAGAAGCTCAACGGCGTTGAGGGTGTCGAAGCCGTGGTTATACACTTTGTAGTCGGGGCGTTCTTCGCGGAGAAGTGAGGTGAAATCGGTCATAATAATGGAAATATTTAGATATGGTAAAATGGAAATATTGCTTACTGCTTTACTCTTATGGTGCGAGCCAAGAACATCGCGCCCAACACGTTAGCGTCCACGGCTTCAAGTTCTGCGGCGAAGTCGTTGGCGGTTGCGCCTGTGGTGATTAGGTCGTCGAATAGAATGACATTCTTGCCGCTGAAGAAGTCGGGGTCGGCGCTGACGCTGTAGCCAAACGACTCGCTGACGATGTGGCGCGTGTTGTTGTGCTTGGCTTCGCGGATGCCAAAAATGTTGACATGGGCAGTGCCGTTCTGTATGCCGGTGCGCTTCGACACCTCGGCGGCGAACCGCTTGAAACGGCGCACATACTTGGCGTTGCTTGCGGCAGGGACGCAGCAAAGAACATAGTCGGGACAGCTTGCGCCGTACCACTTCGTGAGCGTGGCGGACACGAGATTGATGGCGAAGTCGATGGCATCGCGCTTGCCGTCCTTGAAAGCGTAGATGAAGCGGCGCACGCGGTCGGCGCGAGGGTCGGAGGTCTGCACTCGCTGTGGGAGGTAGTTGTAATAGTTTGCTGTCTTCATAACTTTAAAATTTTATTCTCAGAGGCGAGAAGAGAGCTTTTTACAACTCGTCTGAACCGCTGCCGAGAGTTTTTTTTAAACGTTATTCACGTCGGGTCGAATGTCGCTTTTTACGCCGCAAACAGACGGCAGAGGAAAGGGCGGAAGACAAGAAAAAACGGTGATTTTTTAATGGAAAACCCTGTTTTTCGGGAATGAAGAGAAGAAAAACTGCGGAAGGCTGCCATTAAAAAATCATCGTTTTAGCCCTTGGCGGTTCTTGGCAGCAGCCCGTCTGCCGTAAATTCGCGAGCGGAAAAACGGGATTTGAGCTGATGCGAAGCCACCTATATGAAAAAAGCTCTCGGCTGCGGCAGAAGACGAATAGACACGCACATGGGCGACAATTTTGGCGCACATACCAAAATCCCCGAAAATCGGCGGTTTTGTAGCTTCAGCGTCAGGCAAAACCGCCGATTTTCGGGGCGAAATTGTTTCATTAAAATATGTTAAGCATACCGATTTTAAAGGGTTTTCGTGTGGACTTTTTTAAAAAGTCCGCTCCTCCGTGACATTGTAGCTAGCCGCGCCCTACCGAGCGGTGCGCCAAAACGTGCGCCTTTTCGGTGGAATATGCGCCAACGAGCTACACACGGGCGTCAACAAACGCCGTGTTGAGTCCTTGCAGACGAGTGAAGTATTTGGTCCAGATGCGCTTGTCAACGCAGTCGCCGAAGTGAGTAGCCTCTTCGGGCAGGATGCTTTGCTTGCGCTCGGAGCTTTTGTCTTTGGCGAAGCGACCCTGCGAGTCCTCGATGACGCGCGTGTTCTGCATGGAGATGAGCGTGTAGCGGCAGCGCGTGGCGTTGAAGCGCACGTGAGGAAAGCGCGAGTCAGTCTCCGAGAGAATGTATGTCCACAGCAAGAACTTCTCATGCTGCGGCGGCTCCATGCCAGGATGCACACGCTGCTCGACAGTCCAGCCATAGCGTTGCAGCCGCTCAACGAACAGCTCATTGTACGACTTCTTGGCGTTGGCTCGCCGTGCGTCGCCATAGCGGTCGCGGTAGAAGGTGACACGCTTGCAGGCATGGTGCTCGTAGTACTTGAGGAATTTGTCGGCAAGAGCGTTGACCTCAGTGTCGGTCTCGTCGTCGCGGCGCACGAAGAACTCATTGATGACGCAATCCACCGGCACCTGCGAGACGGTCTTGGCGGCGAAATCGAACATGCGCTCCTGCCCCACCGACAGAAACGAGGCGGCCGAGCCCCAGTCGGTGGAAATCTCAAGCGGCTGCGTGGGATCGCAGTCGAGGTCGGCGCGCGAGTCCTGCACGGCAGCAAGGTCGCGCCAGCGGTAGTCGTGGTTCTCGGCGAAGTCGCGCAGATAGGAGTCGTTGGTGGCATTGTAGTAGAGGTGGCGGTCGTCGAGCTTGTAGTAGCAGTGGTCAACCTTGTCGAGCACGAAGTTGAGAATCTCCACCATGAACGACAGCTTGTCCATGACGCGGTACTGGTTGACGATGTACGACATGCCGAGGTTCTCGATGTTGTCGAACACCGAGCCGAGGATGAACAGCGTTGAGTCCTCGGATACAAACGGCGTAAGCTCATGGCGCATGCGCACCGACTCATTCCAAAGGTCGCGGAACAGATTGCGGTCATTGGCGATGTAAGCCTCTATGAGCTGCATCTGCACCATGACCATGCGGTTCCACTTCTGGAAGAGCGGGATGCCGCGTTCCTTCTCGTAGTACTCAGCCGGTGCGAGCAGCCACTTCTGCTGCGCCGTGTAAGGCATTGACGAGAGAAAGGCGTTGCCGTGGTGCTTGACAACGGGGTGCTCACTGCGCCGCCCGAAGATGCACTCGTTGCCACGGTTGGTAGGCGCGACCTCCTGGTCGAACTTCTCCTTGTTGAGCGTCAGCGCCTCGTCGGTGATGTTGAAGTCGGCGTTGGGACCGCGCGAGTTGCCCTCCTGCGTGAGGATGTAGAGGCAATGCCCGTTGCTGAAGCTAATGACATGGTCGAACTGCATAAGATGCTCGTAAGGCCGGATGAACGAGTCGGGCGGACGCTTGCACACCACATAGTCGCCCGTGTGGGTGTCGTAGTCGTAGGGCTTGTAGCCCAGCATCTCAAGCATCTTGAACGTGGAAGGCAGCGTCTTGGTGAGAGCCTGGCCGATGGTGGCCTGGGCAACAGTGGTGACGCCGCGCGGCATGATGCGCACGTTCTCGTCGACCTCCGCGCCAACGATGAACGACTTGCCCGTGCCGCGCGACATGATAGCATATTTGTTTTTAGCCTGCAACATGAGGTAAGCATATTGCACGCGGTTGACATGTATGTCTTCTTGCCAAAAGTCCTGCTGTGTCATGTCTGCATGATTTCTTCAGCCTCGTTGTCGTCGATAGGCTGATAAAGGTTGTCGATAAGTTCTTTCTTGTCGCGGTCGGAATAATTGCGCACATCACCGAGCGAAACATTCTGAGTCTGACCGTTTTGCACGATTTGGATAAAGAACTGGTTAGCTTGCATGCGCCGTGGGTCTTCCTCACCCACCGGTCGCTCGCCGATAATCTTGTGGAGCACGAGCTTCGCCTTGTTCCACTCCTTCAGGTCGCCCCTCAGCTTGCACTCGCGTATAAGCTCAAGCTGGTCTTTGATCATCCACGACTGCCAGAAGTCCCAGTCGAAAGTGTGGCGCGACTTATAAAGCTGACGCGCCAAAGCGATGTCGCGGCGGACGGTAGACGGCGAAACGTCGTACTTGGCGCGCATGAGCCGGATGACATGGTTGTCGTCGGGATAGTCGTCGAGCAACCGCGCCGCCGACAGCACACGCCCGAACTGCTCGCGGCACCGCTCCGGCAGAGGGTTGTTCTCCGGGTCGGTGATGTGCGCCTCAATCTCGTCGTGGGTGAGCCGTGCGATAGACTTGTATTCTCTAACCATACTTCAGTTGATTTGAAATGTCGCCGAGCATCTTGATGAGCTGCTCGATAGCCGGGTTGCTGCCATTCTGCGCAGCCTGAATGATAGACCGCTGCACCTCCATCTTCTGGCGGATATAGCCACGATAGTAGGCAGTGCGCACGGGCGAAGGCTCACGCAAAAGCTCCTTCAGCTCGAACTCCTCGATCTCAAGGTTGATGGCAATGAGCGGCAATGGAATGAGGCAGTAAGCCATCTCCTCAACCGCCCTACTTTGCTCCTCGGTCAAATTGATCATACATTATATTATTATCAAATCGCCATATCTCAGGCGACGTGTGAATAATGCCCCGCTCAAGTTTAGGGTTGTGGGTGGCGTTTTGGCTGCCCACGATGCTGACGTGCCAGCTCTCGTTGCTGATGAGCGCAACCTTGGCATGGAGCGACGTGCAGCGGTAAGCGTCGGGAAACGACGCAATGAGATGAGCGAAAGGCTTGGGAGAAATAGAACGCACACGGTTGTCGATGAGAAAGCGAATAGAGCGAATCCTGCCATCGTCGACATATCGCCGCAGCGTGGAAATAGAGTCCTCGGCTATGGAGTAAGTCGAGAGAAAAACATCGGCCGGGCCAGTCTGACGGAGCACATAGAGCATGAGCTGCACGAGATTGAAGGCACCATTGCTGTAGAAATGCTTGTCGGCACCTTGGCGTATGACGCCGAGTTGCGACGTGCGCTCAAGCACTGAAGCAATAACCTCGATGTCGGACTCAGAACGGTCGAGCACATTAACAAGAGAGCGATGATCCGGTTGAGGGTCATCGCTCTGTCGAGTCTTGATGGAAGAAGGGTCGAGAATCATGATCGTGAAGCAAGCTCATACTCAACCTTGGAACGCTCCGCCTTGAGACTCTCAACCTGGTTGGTAAGCTTAACACGCTTAGGCGAGTCGGGCATTGGGTTCTCGGCAGACTGCTTGGAGTCAGACTGGTAGAGAAGCTGGTTCTCCTTGCGTGTAATCTGGTTGGTGAGTGACTTGCGGCGCTTGCGCAACGCCTCAGTATCCATAGCCTTGTAGTCGGTCTCGACCTTAGGCTCCGGCTCAGCCGACTGCTTCTGCTGAACAGAAAGCGCGATGTTTTCAAACTCAGCCTTGTCAGGCACCTTGCCGTCGCGGTCGTAAGCCTCCTTGAGAGGAGCAAGCGCATCCATATAATCAGTAAGCGACTCCATCTGCTCACCAATCTCCTTGCGCCGTGCGACAGACTCCTCGTCGTTGTTCTCGCCAATCTCATTGCGCTGACGCGCGAGCTTTGCCCTCTGCTTGTAAGCATCGGCAAAAGCCTTGATGACAAGCTGCATGACCTCAGGCATCTGCTTGAACGACTCCGTGTCAGCCGACTTCGCCATGGAAATCTGCTCACTTATAGACTGGTGCTCACCATCGCGGTCGTTAAGGTCGTCGACATCGGGCACATCGG
>JBNMLZ010000108.1:0-5928 GCA_050875085.1 Prevotella sp.
GGCTACTCACTGCTGCTCGACCCCGAGAAGATTGACTTCGGCGCCACCTACCCCGACATCGACGTCACCAAGACCACAACCATCACCAACAACGGCAAGGACAACACCGTGAAGCCCGCCATCGAGGGCGCACAGAAGGACTTCTTCAAGCTCTACACACGAAACACCAATGTTGAGTCGCTCAGCTCTATGGACTGCATCGTGAAGTTCCAGGCAAGCGCTCCAGGCGAGTACAGCGCCGAGCTGAAACTCTACAACGACGGCGAGACCGTCACCGTGCCGCTGCACGCCACTGTCAACAAGACTCCCGACTACAGCGCCATCGTCGACGAGGGTGCCGACAAGATTGAGTGGAAGGCAGCCTCAACATACGCATGGACCATCGACGGCGACAAGGCCTACAGCAGCAACAAGGGCATCATGTCGTCACACTCGGCAATCATAGCCAGCGTCGACGTACCCGAGGGCAACACCGGAACCATTTCATTCCAGGCTGCGGCTTACCCTGAGCCGGGCTACGACAGCTTCCGCTTCTACGACGGTGACAGCATTGCCTGCTTCAGCGAGGTGCGCAACGACAGCATCGTCTACCAGCACGTGCTCAGCGCCGGACACCACGACCTGAAGTTCGACTTCTACAAGGACAACATCGACGAGACCTACTTCGTCGGCGACTACGCTTCGCTCAGCCACATACGCCTCAACATCAGCCCGTCGGCAGCCGACGACGCACGACTCTACATCCCCGAGGCAAGCTTCACCGAGCTTGTGCCTGTTGGCGACACCTACTTCGGCAACGCCTACATCGTGAACACCGGCAAGAACAAGCTCACGGTATACTCTGCCGAGGGCGACAGCCACTTCAACGCGCGTCTCAACGGCCAGCCTACATGCAACCCTGGCGACACCCTCATGGTGTACACCACATTCTCTGCCGACGAGGTGGGAACATACAATGGCACTGTGAAGTTCAACACTTCCGCCGGAACGCTCTCGCTTCCGCTCCAGGCCACAGCCGACAACGTGGTATACCTTGCCGACAAGGACAGCTACAACTACGGCTTCCCATACCCGACGGCCTGGACCGACCGCGGCTACTCCAACGTCAACGTGCAGAGCATCTTCAACGAGGACATGACCGAAGAGCTGAAGGGTCGCGACCTCACTGAGATGACCTACTTCTCCTACGTCATTGCCGACGCTCCGCTCTCATGCCCCGACGTGACCTACCAGATCGGAACCGTCAGCAAGCCTGCCGTCTACGACACTGAGGCAACAGGACTGACAACCGTCTACAGCGGCGTGCAGCCAGAAATCAGCGACTACGAGATGACCATCCCGTTCGACGAGCCATTCCACTTCGAGGGCGGACACCTTGAGACACAGCTCCTGCTCCGCGGCAAGGAGGAATTCCAGCTCCAGTTCCCGTTCCTCAGCACCAATGTCGACGACGAGTACCCGCAGTGCTCGGGCGTGACAGCCAAGGGCGAGCTCTCGACTGAAGCCATCCTGCCATACGTGCGCTTCAGATACGCTCCGAAAGCCACCGGCATCAAGGGCACAAAGGACGCCGCACAGAAGGAAGTGAAGACGACACGCATTTACAACGCGTCGGGCGTGCAGCTCAACAAGCTCCAGCACGGCCTCAACATCATCGTCACCACCTACACCGACGGCTCCACACACACAACACGACAAATCATCAGATAATGAAAAACAGAACTTTCTCAACACTGATTCTCCTCATGCTCTTCCTGGGCATGGGGAGACTCCCAGGCTTTGCCCAGACGGGCAAGGCCTATATTGGCTACTGCGACGGCAAGATTGCCACCAAGACCGAAGGCACCATAACTGGTGTGACAGGCAGCAACGCAACCATCGACGAGGCAATCTGCCTCACCCACGACATGCTCGCCCAATATGCCGGAATGAAGCTCACTGCCATCAACGCCGGTATGCCCGAAACGCCCAACCTGCCCGGTGAGCTGACGGCATGGGTGCGCGGCTCGAAGGACGGCGCCAACATAGCATCGGGCACAGCCTCAACCGTAGCTCCGGGCTGGAACGAGATTGCCCTTGCCTCCAGCTACACCATCACGGGCAAGGAAGACGAGCTATGGATTGGCTTTGAGTTTGTGCAGACCAAGAAGCTCAGCGTCATCTCCTTTGCCGGAACCACCGACAGCAACGGCTGCTGGGTGGGCAAGAACGGCAAGTTCAGCGACTACAGCGACAAGCTGTACGGCTCGCTCTCGGTGGAGGGCGTGGTGGAAAGCGGCAGCATCGTGGCTCACGACATTGCCATCACTTCCGCCCATGTGCAGAAGTCGCTCATCCACCTCGACAAGCCTGCCGCCATCGACGTGACGATAGCCAACAACGCAAGCGACGAGGCCGCGAACCCAGTCATCGTGTGCTACATGGCTGGCAAGCAGGTGGGCAAGGCTGTCTACAACGGCACGCTCAAGCAGCGCGAACAGCAGACCGTCACCCTGTCCGTCGACCCGTCGAGCATGGACGCTGCCGCTGGCGACAACCGCGAGGGCACCTTCTATCTTGACCTTGAGCTGCAATGGGCTGACGGCTCCGCCGACCAGCGCCCCGACGACAACACCGCCAAGGCAACCGTCACGCGCTCCGAGACGTTCTACACCCGACGCATGGTGGTTGAGGAAGGCACCGGTGCTTGGTGCGGATGGTGTGTTAAGGGCATCGTGGCAATGAAGCACATGAACGATACCTACCCCGACCGCTTCATCGGCATCGCCGTGCACAACGGCGACGAATATGAGACAGCCGACTACAAGTACTGGCTCTCGGGCTACTTCGACTCCTACCCCAACTGCATCATCAACCGTATGCCGTATACCATAAGCCCGTCAACTGACACCTTCGAGCAAATCATGGGCGCCTTCGACGCCGAGACCGACTGCGACATGCAGCTCACCGCCCGACTCGACGACAACGAGCTGAAACTCCACACCGCCACAACGTTCCTCTCGGAACAGCTCCAGAGCAACTACCGCATGGCGTTCGCCGTATGCGAGGACCAGCTGCCCATCGAGCAGACCAACTACTATGCCGGTGGCGCAAACGGCGAGATGGGAGGCTTCGAGAGCCTGCCGAAGGTGGCGAAGGTCAATGTGGACGACGTGGCGCGCGCCATCTACCCGTCGCCCGAGGGTATGGAGAACGTAATTCCGCAGACCATCAAACGCCTGCAGACCTACGACTTCGACTACTCCGTTGCCGCCCCGAAATATGCCGACGCCGCCAACCTGTGGGTTGCCGCACTGCTCATCGACGGCACTACGGGCGAGATTGTGCAGGCCACTAAAACCCGCGTGCAGACCACAACAGGCATTGAGAACACGCGCATTGACGCGCCCAAAAACGAAGCGGTATACAACCTTCAGGGACAGAAAACCAGCCGTTTATGCAAGGGCATAAACATTGTGAACGGAAAGAAAATAATGGTGAAATAAGCGGTATCGGATTACCGGGCGATTACCGAAATTTTGTAACAGCGCAACGATTGCTTTGTAAGCCTGTTACAATTATTTTGTAACAAGACTACCGTTGCTTTGTAATGGCATTACAAAGCAACGGTAGTCTTGTTTGTTTTTTAGTTCTTTATTTTAATGTCAAGTGTCTTGCCCTCAACGAGCTGCTTGTGGGATATGCGGTAGCTGCCGAGCGGCTTTCCGCCGAGCGTCATCGACTTGATGTACAACTGGTCGGGCGACGTGCGGTCGGTAGTTATCACGAGGTCGCCACCGGGATAATACTTCGGGTCGAGGTGCAGGGTGACCTTCGAGAACACCGGAGTGGTGAGCGTGTAGTAAGGCGAGCCGGGGCAGTCGGGATAGAATCCCATCATCGAGAATATAGCCCACGACGACATTGTGCCGCAGTCGTCGTTGCCCGGGATGCCGTCGGGAGCAGCCTTGTAGTACTCCTTGAGCAGGTCGGCAACGGTCTTCTGGGTGCGCCACTCGTCGCCCTTGAAGTAAGAGAAGAGATACGGGTAGGCGATGTCGGGCTCGTTGGCAGGGTCGTAGAGCTTCTTGTCGAACACCATCTGGAGCTTGTCGACAAACTTCTTCTGTCCGCCCATCAGCTTGGCGAGTCCCGGAATGTCGTGGGGCGCATAGAACGTGTAGTTCCAGGCAGAGCCCTCGTGGAATCCGGGAGCGTTGGAGAAGTCGGCGCCGTCCTCGGGGTTGAACGGCGAGAGGAACTTGCCGTTGGGGAGAATGGGGCGGAATGTGCCCGACTCCTTGCTGTAGTAGTGCTTGTAGCCGAGCGAGCGCTGGCGGAAGAGCTTGGCGTCGGCAGTCTTGCCGAGCGACTGGGCGAGGAGCGAGAGGGCGTTGTCTGCCACGTAGTACTCAAGGGCGTGCGACACGGAGTTGTCGCCCGAGAGGTCGGCGGCATACTCGCCCATCGGTATGTAGCCCTTGGTGTAGTAGGGGTCGATGTCGGGGCGCATCTTGTTTTCCTTGCCCGGCAGCGTGGCAGAGGCGTGGAACGCCTTGTAGGCGGTGTTGATGTCGAAGTTGCGCAGACCCTTGAGATAGGTGTCGGTGATGACCGGGATGGACGGGTCGCCCTCCATTGTCCACGTCTCGCGTCCGTAGAGCTCCCACTTCGGCATCCATCCCCACTCCTTGTACATGTCGATCATCGAGCGCACCATGTCCTCCTGCTTGTCGGGATAGAGCAGCGTCTCAAGCTGCGAGAGGTTGCGGTAGGTGTCCCAGAGTGAGTAGACGGTATAGCGGTTGCCGCTGGTCTTCATTATCTCGTCGCTCTCCATGCGCGGGTACTCGCCGTTGACATCCTGGAGCACGTTTGGGTGAATCTGGGTGTGGTAGAGCGCGGTGTAGAACACGCGTCGCTGGTCGTCGGTGCCGCCCTCGACGGTCACGCGGTCGAGCGTCTTCGCCCAGTCGTTGTAGGAGTCGGTTGCCACGCGGTTGAAGTCGCACGTGGGCTGCTCGGCGTTGAGGTTCTCGCGGGCGTTGGCTATCGACACGAACGACACGCCAATCTGCACCTCCACCTGTTCGCCCTCCTGCATGTCGTACTGCATGAAGTAGCCGATGTCGTTGCCCGCCATGTCGCGGCCGTAGCTCGTGTAGAGCTTGTACTTGCCGCTGTAGACATCCCAATCCTTGGCGGCGCCCTTCATCTCGGGCTGCTTCTTCCAGTAGCCGCTCTTCACAGGCTTCTTGTTGACGCGCACCACGAAGTACATCGGGAACACCGCCTGCGGGTTGTAGCAGAAGGTGCCGAGCAGACGCATACCCTCAAACTCGGTGTCGCTGACCTTGCGCAGTGTGGCGCCAATCTCGTTGGTCAGTCCGTTGCCAAGGTTGAAGAGCAGGTTGCCCTGTCCCTTCGGGAAGGTGTAGCGCTCTACGGAAGAGCGCATGGTTGACGTCACCTCGCACTTGATGCCGTATTTGGTCAGCTCGTTGCTGTAGTAGCCCGGGCGCGCCTTCTCGTTGCGGTACTCCGAGCCGTAGGAGCGGTAGTCTACGTTCAGCTCGCCCGTTGTAGGCATGGTTAGGAGCGTGCCGAGTTCGGGGCAGCCAACGCCGCTGAGGGTGACGTGGGCAAAGCCCGTGAAATACTTGTTGTTGTACTCGTAGGGTGCCGACCACCAGCGGCTGTCCTTGTCCTGCACGTTGATGTCGGAGCCCATCACGTTGAACGGCACCACCGACATGAGTCCATGTGGGCGCACGGCTCCAGGGTTGCACACGCTGAAGTTGGTCGTTCCGATGAAGGGGTCAACATAATCGATGCCCGACTTTGCCTGTGCCGTCGTTGCCATAGCGGCAAGCACGGCTGCAAAGGCCATACTCTTGATATTCTTCATTTACTGTTGTTTAGATTTGTTTTAGTCTTGGGTACACAATA
>JBNMLZ010000109.1:0-5902 GCA_050875085.1 Prevotella sp.
TGGGGTTCGGCGGACGGGAGTCCGCCGTTCCGGTTAGGCGAGACGGAGGGAGCAGGTCATTCCCTTGCGGATTGTGGTTCCTGGGCCGATGCTTTGCTCCACTACTTTGCCGCGTCCGTTGATCTTCACCTTCATTCCGCGGCTCTCTATGAGGAACACAGCGTCGCGTGCTCCCATGCCGTGCACGTCGGGCATCTGTGTGCGGCTGCCCACATTCTCGCGTTGCAGGGTGATGCTCTTGCCGCCGGCTTCGGTGGCTCGTCCCCAGATGGGGTTGCCGTTGGCGTAGGAGCCGTTCCAGTCGGCGCGCGGCTCGAAGCCGAGATGCGTCAGCACGTAGTCGGCTGCGAGGATGTTGCCGCTCTTCACCTGGGGCAGGAATATCGACAGCGAGTCGCGTGCGTCCGACGCCTCAAGCTTGAGGCTCTGCGCCATGATGCCCTCGGCGATGTCGTGGAACACCACGCCGCTCATGCCGCCGCCCGAGGCGGGCAGTCCCGACTTCTGTATGCACACGATGCAGCTGTAGCGCGGCTCGTAGGCGGGGAAGAACCCGGCGAACGAGAGCAGGTAGTTCATCTGTCCGCTCTTGTATCCGGCTGCGCCCTTTGAGATCTGCGCCGTACCGGTCTTTCCGGCGACGAGGAACGATGGCGACCCGGCTTTCTTGCCGAGTCCGATGCTCACCACCTGCTCCAGTATTCGCGTTATCTTCTTTATCGTTGTTGGCTTGGCAATCTGGTCGCGCATCACGACGGGCGGACATTCCTCAATCACCTGTCCGTTCTTGCGTATCTCCTTCACGAAGCGCGGGCGCATCATCTTGCCTCCGTTGGCTATGGCGTTGTAGAAGGTGAGCGTGGATATTGGCGGCACCTGCGTCTCGTAGCCGATGCTCATCCACGGCAGTGTGGTCTGGCTCCAGTTGACGTACTGCTTGCCGCGCGAGTCCTTCTTAGGCATACGTATGCGCGCCGGCGAGTATCCCGGTATAGGCAGCTGCAGGTCGTCGGCGAGTCCCAGCCGCCGGATGCCTGCCACGTACTTCTCTGGGCAGTTGTGGTAGTACTCGTCGATGATGCGGCTCACGCCCACGTTGGAGCTTACCCACAGCGTCTGCGGCAGCTTCAGCATACCGTAGCCGCCTCGCCGCCAGTTGTGGTCCTTCATCTCGCGGCCGTACATAGGCCACACGCCACATCCGGTGTCCACATATTTCGTGGTGTCGCACATGCCGTCGTCAAGCGCCACCATGATGGATGCCGTCTTGAACACGGAGCCAGGCTCCAGCAAGTCGCTCACGGCATGGTTCTTTATCTCGTGGTAGGATCCGTCGGCGCACTTCGTCATGTTGACGATGGCCTTCACGTCGCCCGTCTTCACCTCCATGACGATGGCTACGCCCACGTTGGCGTTTATCTTGTAAAGCTCGTTGAGCAGGGCGCGCTCGGCGAGGTCCTGCATCGACACGTCGATGGTGGTCACGATGTCGGCGCCGTCGACCGGCGGCCTGTCGGTGAGGTATAGGAATTTGTTGAGCACCTTGCGTCCGTGGCTCACGCCCGTCTCGCCGCGCAGCAGCGAGTCGTACGACAGCTCCAGTCCGCACTGCGCCGAGTCAATCTCGCCGTACATCTTGCCTATCGTGCGCAGTGCCAGCGAGCCGTAGGCCTGCTTTCGGGCGTTGAACTCCTCGGTGTGGAATCCGCCCTGGTTGCCCTTCATGCGGAACACGGGCAGCTGTTTCACCTCGGCGTAGGTGCTGTAGTTGACGCGCTTGCTCCATATCGGCCAGTGCGCCTTTTTCTTCTGGAATCCCTCAAGCAGGTGGTCGCGGAACTCCTTTGTTGACTGCTCGGGGAATATGGCGTTCAGTCCTTCGCTGATGGAGTCGAGCTTCACCTCGAACAGCGAGTCGTTGTCCGCCTTGTGTATGGCGCGGAAGTCAACGAACAGCTTGTATTGCGGCAACGACGACGCCATGAGCTGTCCGTCGCAGCTCAGGATGTTGCCTCTCACTGGGGGCGTCTCTATGCTGTCGACCTTCACTCGGTCGGCCACCTTCAGCCAGAAGTCGCGCTGTGCTGTCATCACGTAGAGTGTTCTGCCGAGCACCATAGTTGCGATGAACGTCATGATGATGGCTATGAAGCTGTAGCGCGGCATGGCTTTCTTACTGTCAAACTTACTCATTTTTCTTCTTCACTGTTAGGGACATTGATGATATAAGGCGGCTGTGTGGCGATGTGCAGTGTGCTGTCCTTGTCGTTGCGCAGTTGTTCGAGCACCATGCTCTCGCGCGTGAGCTGCGTGAGGTCGCTGCTGCTCGACAGCGCCCGGTACTTGGCATCCTTGAGCTGCTCGTTGAGCACGTTGATGCGTATCAGGTCCTGCTGGCACTTGTAGCGGTTGGATATGTATACCACGATGAACAGCGATATGAGCAGTATGAGCCACACCTGCTTGCGGATGAACTCGGTGTAGAGTATGTCGCCGCCGAGAATCTTGCGCAGGGTGATGTTTTTCGTGAGCGGCATGTCCTCCTCGGTTGCCTGCTCTCGTATTATTGTCTTCAGCGACGGCGCCTCACTCTCTGAGTCGGTGTCCTTGCGCTCGACAAGGTGCTCAAGAATGGAGCGGGGGTCGGGGGATGGGTTGGTTTCGGAAGTCATTGGTTGGATTTTTAAAACTAAGCCTTTCTTGGATTTTTCTGCCCCTTTCAAAGCCTTTTTAGGACTTTCAGGGCCTTTTAAAGACCTTTTGCCTTAATTCTTAATCTTTTCCGCTATGCGTAGTTTGGCGCTTCGGCTGCGCGGGTTTCTTTCCTGCTCCTCCTTTGAGGGGATGATGAGCTTGCCCACCATTTTGTATGGCGTGTTGGTGCGTCCGAAGAAGTCCTTCTCCACCTTCCCTTCGGCGTTGCCCGACTTCATGAAGTTCTTCACGATGCGGTCCTCAAGCGAGTGGTAGGTGATTACCGACAGGCGTCCGCCTGGCGTGAGCAGTTCTGTGGCGGCGGCAAGCATCTCCTTGAGTGCGTCCATCTCGTGGTTCACCTCGATGCGCAGCGCCTGGAACAGCCGTGCCATGTCCTTCTTCTCGCGCTCGCGCTTGAACATGGGTTCCACCACGGCAAGGAAGTCGCTCGTTGTCTTGATGTCCTTCTGCTGCCGCGCCTTCGCCACGGCGGCGGCAATGCGGCGCGAGTTCTTCAGCTCGCCGTAGATGTAGAACACGTCGGCAAGGCGCTCCTCGTCGTATGTGGCGAGGATGTCGGCGGCGGTTAGTCCGGCGCGCTTGTTCATGCGCATGTCGAGTGGCGCGTCGAAGCGGAACGAGAAGCCGCGCTCGGCATCGTCGAAGTGGTGTGACGACACGCCGAGGTCGGCCAGCAGGCCGTCGATGTGGTCGGCGCCGTAGTAGCGCATCCAGTTCTTCAGGTAGCGGAAGTTGCTCCTCACGAACGTGAATCGCTCGTCGGGCGCGCCGATGTTCTGCTCGGCGTCGGCGTCCTGGTCGAAGCTGTAGAGATGGGCGTCGGGGGCGAGGCGCGAGAGAATCTCGCGCGAGTGTCCGCCTCCGCCGAAGGTCACGTCGACGTAGACGCCGCCCTCGTGGATGTTCAGCCCGCCAACGCTCTCGTCGAGCAACACGGGCACGTGGTAGCCCTCGCAAGTCTTTATATCTGTTGTTTCTGTTGTAGAGTCCTTGTACATTATAATATGCGTATTTGGGTGTAAAGGTACACAAAAATCCGCACACGAGTCTACATTTGTATATCAAAATTATTAAAAAGGCATATTTCTTAAGTTAAATTGAATGTATCTGAAAAAGATATGTTATTTTTGCATTGAATTAGCAGAATATATCATTTTTTAGGCAGAATGAACGAGATTTCAGAGCATACAATCGACATTGACAAGATACTCAGCAGCAAGATGGGCAAGAAGGCACGCTACGTGCCGGGCTTCCTCGTCTCGTGGCTCAAGCGCATCATCCACCAGGACCAGGTGAACGCCTTCATCTGGGAACACCGCGACATAGTGGGCGTGGAATGGCTTGAGGCGTGCGTGCGCTATTTGAAGATGGACATAGAGCTTGTCGGCACGGAGAACCTGCCGCCCAAGGACGACGGACGGCTCTACACCTTCGTCTCCAACCATCCGCTCGGCGGACAGGACGGCGTGGCGCTCGGCTCCATCATCGGGCGGCACTACGACGGCCGCTTCCGCTATCTCGTCAACGACCTGCTCATGAACCTCCCCGGGCTCGCCCCCGTGTGCATAGGCATCAACAAGACGGGGCGCAACAGCCGCGACTTCCCGCGCATGGTGGAGGCGGGCTTCAAGAGCGACTGCCACATGCTCATGTTCCCCGCCGGACTCAACAGCCGCAAGCAGAAGGACGGCTCCATACACGACATTCCGTGGACCAAGACGTTCGTCAAGAAGAGCGTGGAGTGCCACCGCGACGTGGTGCCCATCCACTTCAGCGGCGCCAACTCGGAGCGCTTCTACCGCATCGCCAAGTTCAGCGACCGCTTCCTGCCGTTCAACCTCGCCATGATTTTCCTTGTCGACGAGATGTACCGCAACATTGGCAAGCACTTCACCATACACATAGGCAAGCCGATACCATGGCAGACGTTCGACCACAGCCGCACGCCGCACGACTGGGCGCAGTATGTGGAGGACATCGTCTACAAGCTGCCTCACGACAAGGCACACCAATACATCTAAAAGTCAAAAAAAACAATACCGCACTTATACAGGGCTTATATAAAACTTGTGGGGCTTTGCCCATAAGGCCAATAAAAAACAAACAATGGAAGAGCCAATAATAGAACCCGTAAGCAAGGAGCTGCTCAAGAGCGAACTCACTCCCGAGCGACAGCTCCGCATGACAAACAAAAGCCACAACGCGATTTATGTAATCACGGCGCACAACGCGCCCAACGTGATGCGCGAGATAGGACGCCTGCGCGAGATTGCCTTCAGGGAGGCTGGCGGAGGCACGGGCAAGTCGATGGACATCGACGAGTTTGACACCTGCCCAAACTGCTACAAGCAGCTCATCGTGTGGAACCCTGAGGCTGAGGAGATTATCGGCGGCTACCGCTATCTGCTCGGCTCCGACTGGGAACTCGACGAGAAGGGACAGCCGAAGCTCGCCACGAGCCACATGTTCCACTTCTCCGACAAGTTCATCAAGGAGTACATGCCCTACACCGTTGAGCTGGGACGCTCGTTCGTGACGCTCGAATACCAGAGCACGCGCCGCGGCGCCAAGAGCCTCTTCGCCCTCGACAACCTCTGGGACGGACTCGGTGCGCTGACAGTGATAAAGCCCAACGTGAAATACTTCTTCGGCAAGATGACGATGTACCCGTCGTACATACGCCGCGGCAGGGACATGATTCTGTACTTCCTCAAGAAGCACTTCGACGACAAGGAGAACCTCATCATCCCACTGAAGCCGCTCAAGATAGACACTCCCGAGTCGGAGCTTGCAAAGCTCTTCTGCGAGGACGACTTCAAGAAGGACTACCTCATTCTCAACCGCGAGATACGCGCACTTGGCTACAACATCCCGCCACTCGTGAACGCCTACATGTCGCTCTCGCCTACGATGAAGCTCTTCGGCACAGCCATCAACTACGGCTTCGGCGACGTGGAGGAGACGGGCATACTCATAGCTGTCGACGAGATCCTCGAAAGCAAGCGCGTGCGCCACATCGACTCCTTCATCAAGGAGCATCCCGAGGCGCTTGAGATAACAAGCGGCGCCAACAACGTGATATACAAGGAGAAGAAATGAATAACTGGGAGAGGGGGCGCCCTCGCCCCCGGCATAAAGCTCCACCATATAACTGGGAGAGGGGGCGCCCCGCCCCCGGCATAAA
>JBNMLZ010000110.1:0-5512 GCA_050875085.1 Prevotella sp.
ATAAAAACGGTTCTGCTGCTTGCAGCGGAGGCCGGAGACCTCCGCCACGGGTTGCGATTCAAGCCTTGTGGCAGACGACGAGAAGGTGCTCGCCCTCAGTTGTTGTCGTGGCGAAGATATACGTGTCGCCGCCGTCCTTCAGCTTCAGGCGCTTGCGCAGCTCGGCAACTGAAAGCGGGAAGTTGCGCACGGCGATGTTGGCTTGCTTCAGTCCGCCGAGCGTCTGCCGCAGCTCGCGCTTGTTCATTGTCGTCACGGCATCCACGGCAAAGCCTCTGCCGGGGAAACCCTCCACCCTATCAGCCGACACAAACAGATGGCTGTTGCGGCTCACGGCTGCCATGCCGAACGCCCTTGAAAGCTCGTCGAAACATCCCGCCTTCATCACCGACGCGTTAGGCTCGTAAATAAAAGGAGGTGTCGGGCTCCCGCGCGACACAGTAGCAGTGGGCAGCGCTGCCTGCTGAGAAGCCTCCGGCAAATGGTGTGCAGCTGTTTGGTCAAGTGTCGAGCGGGAGCTCGACACCCCCTTGTACTCAAACACTTGGCGTGCATAACGCCCCTCGGCATCCACCTTTGCACTTATGTCAACGCACACCACGCGTATCGCATCGCCGCCGAGATCCTTCGACAGCACGAGCAGCAGTTCCTTGCACTCGCCTGCCACCGACACTATGTGCACCTCGCGCACCATGCCCTGCAGGTCGCTGACCGCCTTGTGCCAGTCGAGCATCGGCGAGAGCTTGAGCATAGTGAAGCGCGACTTCGCCATTAGTTGCGGCAGCAACGCCCCGACGTCGGGCGTGCAGTCGGCAAGAAACACGGTCTTTGCGCCGTTCTGGTCACGCCGCGCCGGGTCGAGAAACAGCATGGTCTGCGGTTCCATGTCGCTGAGGAAGTCCTCTGCCTCACAGCACACCACACGGGCGTTGCTTATGCCCAGGCGTGGCAGGTTGCCGCGCACCACGTCGCACAGCGCGGCATTGCGCTCCACATAGGTTGCCTCGTCGAAGCAGCGCGACGTGAACGAGAAGTCAACGCCGAAGCCACCGGTGAGGTCGGCCATGCGCGTCGCTCCAGTGTAGGATTGTGAGTCTGCGGCATGGGCAATCCGTTCCAGCCACTGCCCCACCACATCCTGCTTGTAGCGCGCCGCCGGCTCCGAAGAGCACTGCTCCATGTTCAGATGGGGCGGATACACCACGCCCTCCGCCTCTGCCCACGTGGGAAGCTTCATCCGTGCCGTCTGCCAGCCTTGTATCTGGTTGAGGGCAAAGGGCATGTCAACGTCGGGATAGCGGCTTGCCTTGAAAGCGAGGTCGCGCGGATTGGATGTGCGGAACTGGGCGATGAATTCGGATGTAGTCATAAATGTTTCACGTGAAATTATTACCGCAAAGTTACAAATTTATTCGGCAATTTATCCACCAAAATGTTCTATATGTAAATTTCGTTCCCTATATTGCACATTTCGTGCTGAAATGTGAATAAAAACACCACAAATTCTTTGGCAATCAACGAAATTCTGATACCTTTGCGGACGGAATTGCACTTTAAACGCAATTCTGAGCAATACAAACATTCATTAACTCAAACACTCGATATGAACCCTATTGTTGACTTCAAAACCCTGCCCGAACGGATGCGCGCCATGGGACGGCGCGTCACGGTTGCCGTGGCTTCTCCTGCCGACCCACACACCGAGGAGGTGATTGAGCGCAGTATTCACGAAAACTTTGCCAACTTCATTCTCGCGGCTGTCGACGGCAAGCGCGCCATTGCCGAACGCCTCGCTGCCGACCACCCCGACCACGTGAGCATCATCGGCGCCACCGACGATGATGACGCCGCCCGCAAGGCTGTGGCGGAGGTGCACGACGGGCGTGCCGACGTGCTGATGAAGGGTTCGCTCAACACCGACAACCTGCTGCGCGCTGTGCTCAACAAGGAGCACGGCATTCTCGTAAAGGGCAGCGTGCTGACGCATATCGCCGTGGCGGAGATTCCAGGGATGCAGCGCCTGCTGTTCTTCAGCGACGTGGCTGTGATTCCCTTCCCCACCACCGAACAGTTCGACGCCATCACAAAATACATCACCGCCACATGGCGCTCCATCACAGGCTCCGCGTGTCCGCGCATTGCGCTGACCCACTGCACCGAGAAGACGAGCGACAAGTTCCCCGTGACGCTCTCCTACCAGACCCTGAAGGAGCAAGCCGCCAGCGGACGCTACGGCGATGTTTGCATCGACGGACCGATGGACGTGAAGACGGCATGCGACGCCGAGAGCGGAGCCATCAAGGGCATCAGCTCACCGGTCGTGGGCAACGCCGACATACTGATATTCCCCGACATAGAGGCTGGCAACACGTTCTACAAGACCATAACCTTCTTCGGGCACGCTACGGTGGCTGGAATGTTGGCTGGAACGACAGCACCAGTGGTGTTGACATCGCGAGCCGACTCAGTGGACTCGAAGTTCTACTCGTTGGTGATAGCGTGCATGAAAAGTAAAAGCCCCACCCCCAGCCGCTGAAGCGGCTCTCCCCTCCCCTTATGGAGGGGAGTAATATGCTTGGAGGACAAAATATTGCTTTATCTCAAATAGAAATAAGAAGAAACTCTGAAAGGTCTAAAATCAATAGAACTCAATCGAGTCTTAATCCAATCAACAAAGAAAAAAATGCCCTAACATTCCCAATCAGCAAAACACATCACTCCCCTTATGGAGGGGAAAAGCCGCTTTGCGGCTTGGGGGTGGGGCTTATACATATGAAAAGAATATTCGTCATAAATCCCGGCTGCACCTCGACGAAGGTGGCAGTCTACGAGGACGACCGCGCCGTGTGGACTTCCGACGGCCTGCATCCGCAGGAGGAGATAGAGAAGTTCATGACCGTGGACGACCAGTATGAGTACCGCAAGAACTTCGTGCTCGACCTTCTGCACAAGGCTGGCATACCCGTGAAGTTCGACGCCGTGATAGGGCGCGGTGGTCTCTTAAAACCGCTGCATGGCGGCGTGTATGCCGTCAACGAGCAGATGAAGCACGACCTGCACCACGCGCGACAGCAACACGTGTGCAACCTCGGTGCACTGATAGCCGACGACATAGCGCGCGAGTGCGGTTGCCCGGCTTTCATGGCCGACCCCGTGGTTGTGGACGAGATGATGACGCGCGCCCGCTACACGGGTCTGCCGTTCATGAAGCGCGAGTCTATATTCCACGCCCTCAACGCCAAGGCTGCGTCGCGGCGCTACGCCAAGACCATCGGCAAGCGCTACGAGGACATGGACTTGATAGTGGCTCACCTGGGTGGCGGCATCTGCGTGTCGGCACACCATCTGGGCAAGGTAATCGACGTGAACAACGCGCTCAACGGTGAGGGTCCGATAGCCCCCGAACGCTCGGGCACACTGCCTGCCGACCAGCTCGTCAGACTGTGCTTCTCGGGCAAGTACACCCAGTCGCAGATAATGAAAATGCTCGCCGGCTATGGCGGTTGCCAGGCTCTGCTGGGCATGAAGGACATGAAGGAGATTTCGCGACGCGCCGAGGCTGGCGAGGAGCCTTTCCACGAGGTGCTTGAGGCAATGCTCTACACCGTGGCGAAGCAGATCGGTGCCATGGCGGTGGCGCTGTGGGGCAAGGCAGAGGCGATAATCCTCACGGGCGGAATAGCCTACAGCAAGTACTGCGTCGAGGAGATAAAGAAACAGGTTTCATTCCTCGCCCCCGTCGTGGTGCTGCCCGGCGAAGGCGAAATGGAGTCGCTCGCCTTCAACGCCCTCGGTGCACTGCGCGGCGAACTGCCCATCCAGGAATACAAATAACTGGGCAAATAACTGGGAGCGGGGGCGCCCTCGCCCCCGGCAATGACATAGTGCGCCCTCGCCCCCGGCAATGACATAGTGCGCCCTCGCCCCCGGCAATAACTGGGATAGGGGGCGCCCTCGCCCCCGGCAATGACATGGTGCGCCCTCGCCCCCGGCAATAACATGGTGCACCCTCGCCCCCGGATTTCCCCGCTCCACCCAACAATTTACATACAAAAAAAACGATTTTATTCACCTTGGGAGAGAGCCCCCATTTCCCCGACTCCATTTGCCGGGGGCGAGGGCGCCCCCGCTCCCAGTTATGCTACGCCTATGAACCAATTCCTCGACCGCCACGAGCCTATCCATGAGACCAAAGGCAACCTGCCCCATTGGACTCAATACGGCAAGATAACCTTTGTTACTTTTCATCTTGCCGACTCCTTACCCAAACATGTGATTGACTTCATACAATCCGAATACGATTCACTCAAAATCCGATTGCAAAAAGGCGGCAGTCCTACAAATATCGCAAGACTCAAGGTCATAAGACACAACCAACTTGAAAAGTATCTTGACAAAGGTCATGGTTCATGTCTGCTCAAGAACAGTAATTTCAGAAAAATAATTGTTGATGCCTTGAGTCATGATAATGGCATCAAATACGACCTGCACAGTTATGTAATCATGCCCAATCATGTACACATCTTGATTGAGCCAAAAGACAACTACACTATACAGAACATCATACAAGTGATAAAAAGTGTATCGTCACACAACATCAATAAGATAACACACAATACTGGTAGTATATGGCAAAAGGAATATTTTGACAGAATAATCAGAAACGAAGACCATTACATGCGGGTAATTGAATACATAAAAAACAACCCAAAATATTGTCTCCCCACCGAATACACACTATATTAACCGGGAGGCAAGAATAACTGGGAGAGGGGGCGCCCTCGCCCCCGGCATTACTGGGAGAGGGGGCCCCGCCCCCGGAACTACGCTGGGAAGCAAAACGCCCAAACCATATAGCCAACATTTCTACGGGGGCGAGGGCGCCCCCGCTCCCAGTTATTTTTGCCCAGATAGCAATCATGGGGCGCCCCCTGTTTTCCCCTGGGATTACGGAGTAATTGTAACGGGCTTACGGGATAATTGTAAGCCTGTTACAAAGCAATTGTAATGCGCTTACAAAGCAATGGTAAACGGATTACAAAAATATTGTGGCAAGAAAAAAGCCCTGCCTCGCTGTTTCCAGCGAAGCAGGGCTTCGTATTTCAGTCGTTATTTAACCTCAATCTGACGGGTTGTCTTCTTCTCTTCCTTCTCAATCTTTGGAAGACTTACGGTCAAGACACCGTCGTTGACGTTGGCTTCAATCTTCTCCTTGTTGACATCGTCAGGAAGGATGAGCGTCTGCTCGAACTTTGAGTAAGAGAACTCGCGACGCAGATAGTGCTCCTTCTTGTTCTCATTCTTCTTCTCGTTCTTCTGCTCCATCTTGATGTGAAGATTGCCGTCGTTATCTATATTGATGTTGAAGTCATCCTTTTTCATTCCAGGAGCTGCAAGCTCTACTGTGTAGTCATGCTCAGTCTCCTTAACGTTGATGGCAGGTGCCGTAGCGTTGGTGCGTGGCATAAAGTCTGTATCGAAAAAGTCATTGAAGACTTCAGGCATCCAAGTG
>JBNMLZ010000111.1:0-5438 GCA_050875085.1 Prevotella sp.
ATTCAATATATCTTGACAGACTTGCAAATAAATAAGAGAGTGTCGAAACTCGAATTTTGAATTTATTCGTGGCGGAGGTCTCCGGCCTCCGCTGCAACCATTTATTACAATTGACTATATGTCATTTTGGCTTTCTGCGGAGGCCGGAGACCTCCGCCACGAATAAATTCAAAATTCGAGTTTCGACACTCTCTTATTTATTTGCAAGTCTGTCAAGATATATTGAATAAAAATTCAGGGTAAAAGATTGTCAGTATAATAATTTTCTGTAACTTTACACAGTGAAAGCAGAACAAACCTAAATTGCGTGTTTTGTGCGTGCACAACACCAAATCTACTATTTTTAACAGATATCCTATGAACAATATGCCAATTACGCTCCACGAACTTCTGGCGAGCCGCGACGCGCGCCATGCCATGCAGCAGAAGCTGCTGGCTGACAATTCGGGAAAAACACTGGTGTGCCTTACCGTGGTCATGCCAGGAAGCGTGAAGCGTAACAGGCAGTCGCTAATAGTGGCACACGCTGCTGTCGACGCCATGCGCGAGGCGTTCCGTCCCGCTGACGGTTGCTTCATGGAGCGCGACCTGACAACTGGCTACGAGGCTTACCTGCTCACGCCCATGCCGTTGCTCGACGCCAAGCGCACGGCAGTGGGCATAGAGGATTCCCATCCGCTCGGCCGCCTCTTCGACATCGACATTATTGCCCCCGACGGCACTCCTGTGTCGCGCGAGAGGGTAGGGGGCAGTCCGCGACGCTGTCTTGTGTGCGACCGCGAGGCACGCTACTGCATGAGGATGCGGTGGCATACACAGGATGAGATATGGGCGAGGATAAACGATATGGTTGAGCAGTACGACTCTCCGAAATATGAGATTTACTAACAGATAATACCGGGGCGAATCGCCCCCAATCCCAGTGTGATATGGAACTTCAGATTCTTTACCCCTCCGTTCCCCTTCACCGCCGCCGCATAGAGCGGTTTCTCGCGATGAACGGTTTGCGCTGCGACGACATCGACTACTACGCAGTCCTTGTCGACGAGGCGACGGGGGATATTGTGGCAGGAGGAGGACTGAAGCTGGATGTCATAAAATGCGTTGCTGTGGCTGACGCGCACAAAGGTGAGGCTGTGGCAAACACCATCGTGTCGCACCTCATAGCCCACGCCAATTCCGAGGGCTACCAGTGTGTCAAGCTCTACACTAAGCCACAGAACCGCCGTCTCTTCGAGAGCCTGTCGTTCCGGCTGCTCGCCGAGGCTCCCGAGGCGATACTGATGGAGACGGGCATCGGAGGCATAGGGAAATATTGTGACGAGTTAAGAGGAAAGAGTGGAGAATCCATTACTACACTGAGACATATTGCCACGCCGCGACGCTTGATGCAAAGTGGTGTTATTATAATGAATGCAAATCCCTTCACCCTTGGCCACCGTTACCTCATAGAGCAGTCGTCAGAGTTGGTTGAAAGATTGTATGTTGTAGTCGTCAGGGAAGACTGCTCCGTATTCTCATACAACGAACGGAAGGCGATGGTGAGCCAGGGTACAAGGGACCTCGGGAATGTTGTCGTTGTGGACGGCAGCGACTACGCCGTAAGCAAGACAACATTCCCAACCTATTTCCTAAAGCGACTCGATGATGCCTCCGACACGCAGATGCTTCTCGACATCGACCTCTACCGCCGCTACATTGCTCCGTCGCTCGGTGCCACGGTGCGCTTCGTTGGCAGTGAGCCTTCCGACGCGCTCACACGGCGCTATAACGAGCTGATGCACAGGATGCTGCCCGACGTGCGTGAGATTGCGCGTCTTGAGATTGACGGCACGCCAGTCAGCGCGTCGCGCGTGCGCCAAGCCATCGACGACAACCGCATGTGGGACGCCGCCCGGCTTGTGCCGTCCACAACCCTACCATATATAATATCCCACCTCGCCACGCGTGCCCTGCAAGCCGAACTCGACACCACGCCCAAACCCGGGCTCGTCGACCTCTACGACAATGGCTCCCACCGCGATATGGACCACGCATTGATGCAGCGCAGCATCCGCGTCTTGCAACCCTATTTCACGCGTCTTGCAACGCTCGGACTTGCAACGCCCAATCCCACACATGCCGACATCGCCGGCATAGGCATCGAGGCAGAGCGCGCCATGCTTGCCGCCACAGGAGGCGTCAACACCCACAAGGGTGCACTCTTCTCCCTCGGCTTGGCAGTGGTGGCTGCCGCAATGACTGGGAGAGGGGGAGCCCCGCCCCCTGCACATCCGTCGGCGCTCAATATAGTGCGAGAGTCCACCACAGATGACAGCAAGTTGTCGCAAGCAATTGCTTCACTCGCCCGCCTGTTTCCCGACACCCATGGCACTCATGGCAGCACGGCTAAGGAGAAGGCAGGTGCGGAAGCCGAAACAAAATCTGTAACTAAGTTTGGAGCTAAACCGATGACGCGGGTGAAAGCGATACCAATGTCGGGGGCGGGGCGCCCCCTCTCCCAGTTATGTGGGGCGCTCGACAATGCGCGTGGGGGATATTGGCAGTTGTTCAGCGACTGGCTTCCGTTCTATGAACACCGCCTTGCCATTGGCGACCCTTGCGCCCTCCACAAGACCCTCTTGCGCATCATGTGTGCCCTCGACGACACCAACATCGTCTACCGCACATCGCTCGCCACAATGCTTCGCGTGAAGGCAGAGGCTCGGCAGTTGCTTGCGCGGTATGATGGAGTGGGAGATGAGGCTGCTTTCAAGGCAGATTTGGAGGTCATGAACCGCGATTTCAAGGCTCAAAACATATCGCCGGGAGGTAGTGCCGACATGTTGTCGCTTGTTGTCTTTTTGCACTCTGTATGGCGCAAACAGTGAACTTTTTGCAGGAAATATACCGATAAAGTCAATAAATAACGCATTTTTTGAAAATTTTGTAACAATCTATATCTCTCACTAACAAAAAAGTAGTACCTTTATTCTTCGAAACTAAAAACATTGACATTATGGTTGAACTCACTAATCATGGAGTCTATCTCCTAAACGGAACAGAAATCCGCGACGATTATCAGGGAATGACCCCCGATGAGGCTCGCGAGAACACAATCACATACGGTATTCTCCGCTCCCACGACGTTGAGGGCGGCAAGGGAAAGAAGATGCACATACGCTTCGACGCGATGATGTCGCACGACATCACCTACGTGGGCATCATCCAGACGGCACGCGCCAGCGGACTCAAGGAGTTCCCCTTGCCATACGCCATGACCAACTGCCACAACTCGCTGTGTGCCGTCGGCGGAACAATCAACGAGGACGACCACGTGTTCGGACTCTCGGCTGCCAAGAAGTATGGCGGCATCTATGTGCCGGCCAACCAAGCTGTCATCCACCAGTATGCCCGCGAGATGATGGTGAAGTGCGGCAACATGATTCTCGGCTCCGACTCCCACACGCGCTACGGCTCACTCGGCAACATGGGTGTTGGCGAGGGTGGCGGAGAACTCGTCAAGCAGCTCCTCCGCAACACGTGGGACATCAACGCGCCCGAAGTGGTGCTTGTCTGGCTTGAGGGCAAGCCCAAGAAGGGCATCGGTCCTCACGACGTTGCCATCTCGCTTGTCAAGGCAACTTTCGAGAGTGGTGCGGTGAAGAACAAGGTACTTGAGTTTGCCGGACCGGGTGTGAAGAACCTGCCCATCGACTTCCGCAACGGCATCGACATCATGACCACCGAGACCACCTGCTTGAGCAGTATCTGGATTACCGACGACGAGGTGCGCCACCACTACGAGATTCACGAGCGCCCGCAGGACTACCGCGAACTGCGCCCTGGCGACGTGGCTTACTACGACATGCTCATCCGCATCGACCTCTCAACACAGGAGTCGATGATAGCCTTGCCGTTCCACCCGTCAAACGCCGTCACCATACATGAGCTTCAGGCCGACCCCGTTGGCATTCTTTCGCGTGTTGAGGCTGACGCCAAGAAGCGTTTCGGCGACAAGGTGGACGTTCACCTGCTCGACAAGATTCATGGCGGCAAGGTGCAGGCCGACCAGGGCATAATAGCCGGATGTTCGGGTGGTACCTACGACAACCTCGCCGAGGCTGCCGCCATTCTGCGCGGCAAGAGCATCGGCAACGGCTACTTCACGGCCTCGGCTTATCCGCAGTCAACCCCGGTGTCGATGGCTGTCACGCGCGACGGCATCACTGCTGACCTTATGGACGCTGGTGTTGTCATGAAGCCAGCCTTCTGCGGCCCGTGCTTCGGAGCCGGCGACGTGCCTGCCAACAACGGGCTCAGTCTGCGCCACACTACGCGCAACTTCCCCAACCGTGAAGGCTCCAAGCCAGGTCAGGGACAGCTCTCGATGGTGGCGCTCATGGACGCGCGCTCCATCGCCGCGACTGCTGCCAACGGTGGCATAATCACCGCCGCGACCGACATCGACTACGACAACGAGCACAAGGCTTATGTCTACGACGACAAGATTTACAAGTGCCGCGTCTACAACGGTTTCGGCAAGGCTCATCCCGAGACCGAGCTGCGCTACGGACCCAACATCAAGGACTGGCCAAAGATGCACCCAATGTCAGAGAACATGCTCGTTGAGCTTGCCGCCGTCATCCACGACCCTGTGACTACCACCGACGAGCTTATCCCGTCGGGTGAGACCAGCTCCTACCGTTCCAATCCTCTGAAGCTATCTGAGTTTGCCCTCTCCCGCCGCGTGCCTGAGTACGTAGGTCTGAGCAAGGAGATTCAGAAGCAGGATCTCGCCCGTCGCGAGGGCAACGTGTCGGAGAACGTGGCTGCTGCTCTGAAGGCTGTGGGCGCGTCGGCAGCCGACACCTCGTTCGGCTCGTGCGTGTTTGCCAACCGTCCGGGCGACGGCTCTGCCCGCGAGCAGGCTGCCTCGTGCCAGAAGGTGCTCGGTGGCGACGCCAACATCTGCTACGAGTACGCCACTAAGCGCTACCGCTCCAACTGTATCAACTGGGGCATCGTGCCGTTCACCATCGCCAAGGACACACCGTTCGACTTCCAGCCGGGCGACAAGGTGTTTATTCCCGGCATCCGCGAGGCTATCCTCGACGGCAAGGAGGAGATTGACGCCAAGGTGATTACGAAGGATGGCAACGTGCAGCCGCTTCACCTCTACTTCCAGAACCTCACGGAGAACGAGCGGAAGATATTGGTGGAGGGATGCTTGATGAATTATTATAAGAAGAGCCTCACCCCCAGCCGCTAAAGCGGCTTTCCCCTCCCCGAGGGGGAGGGGAGTGATATGTAAAACTTCAATAGAGAAAATATCAGTATATATAATCAAAGAGAGATAATAATATAATCAAAGAGAGATAATAATATAATCAAAGAGAGATAATAATATAATCAAAGAGAGATAATAATATAATCAAAGAGAGATAATAATATAATCA
>JBNMLZ010000112.1:0-5314 GCA_050875085.1 Prevotella sp.
GATGTATATAGTGCGTTTCACGCGGCGTCCGTCGCCCTCCTGCATACCCTGCCAGTTTTGGAAAGAGTCCTCAATGAGCTTCTGTGGCGGCACGGTGACGATGGTCTGGTCGAAATTGCG
Organism: Prevotella sp.; assembly: GCA_050875085.1. Classification (GTDB taxonomy): domain Bacteria; phylum Bacteroidota; class Bacteroidia; order Bacteroidales; family Bacteroidaceae; genus Prevotella. The sequence goes on from JBNMLZ010000112.1 coordinate 121, forward strand.
CACCTTAACCGTGGAGAGCGTAATGTCCTCCACGATGCCGTTCACCCCAGCCTTCTCCATCGTTATCCAGTCGCCCTTGCGCACCATGTTGTTGCTCGTCAGGCGTATGCCGGCAACAAGACCCGTGATGGAGTCCTTGAAGACGAGCATGAGCACGGCTGACGTGGCACCCAGTCCGGCAAGCAGCGTCAGCGGACTGCGGTCGATGACGATGGAAACAATAACCACCACTCCAAGGAACAGCACCACTATCTTCAGCACTCCGCAGAACGAATGGAAATACTGCTGGGCGGCTGTGCGCTTGTCGTTGTCGCTGTCGAAAAGCTTGAGCGAGCTGACAAACGTTATGGCAAGCCTCATCGTGGCTACAGTGATGTAGATGGCTGTGGCGCGGGCAATGAGCGACTGCACAATGGGAAAGGCTGTGAACAGCGGCGGCAGGAGCAGCCACACCACTATCGCCGGCACGACATTGCAGGCTGCGCGCAACACCTGTGGATTGAACAGATAGTCGTCCCACACCACATCGGTCTTGCGCGTGATGCGCACTATGATTGGCGAGAGCACCTTCAAGCACAGCATATATACGAGCCAAGCTATCAGCGCCACGACAGCACAGAGAGTAAGCAGGGTTGCGGTGGCGAGCAAGTCGCCCTTGAGGGATGTGGTGGCAAAAAGATGCTCAACAAGAGAGGTTATACTTTTCATAATAATTGGGGGCGTTGAGCTCCTGCTCAACGTTTTTTTAATTGGAGGCGTTGAGCTCCTGCTCAACGTTTTTTTAATTGGAGGCGTTGAGCTCCTGCTCAACGCTTTTGGGATTATGTGTGTTGAGCGGGAGCTCAACACCTCCTATGGCTGGCAGAGCACGGTGCAGACGCGGTCCTGGAATGAGCGGCCGTTGGCGCGGTGCATCACACCCTGGTTGATTATAGAGAAAGCGAGATGGTGGCCGTTGGCTGCCGTGCAGTATCCGGCGAGTGACGATATGCCCGTCACTGTGCCTGTCTTGGCGAACACATTTCCCTGTGTGAACGTGCCGCGCATACGCGAACGCAACGTTCCGTCGATGCCTGCCTCGGGCAGGGCAGGATGCAGGTGAAGGAATATGTTGCTGTTGAGGTAGGCATAGCGCAGAAGGCGCACCTCAAGTTCTGCCGACACATAGTTGTAGAGCGACAGGCCAGAGCCGTCGGCTATGCTGTAGCGCTTGGGGTCGAGCCCCACCTTACTGATAAGGCGGTTCACGACAGCCGCCGAGTTCTTTGCCGTTGAGGGATGGTTGCCCGCGGAGGCGCCAAGCTGGTAGAACATCGACTCGGCATACAGGTTGTCGCTCTCCTTGAGCATCTTCATGAGTATCTGGTCGATGGAGTGGAAACGGCTGGCTATACAGTAGGCATCCTCTGGACGGCTTGCCTCGCCCTGAGCGGCATCCACAACAATGCCGGCATCGCGCAACTCGTCGACAAAACGCTTCACGAAAGTGTTCTTGCGGCTGATGAGCAGCGGCGACAGCACGGGATTGTCGTCGTCCCAGCACCATCCGTTGCCAAGCGAGTCGCGGTCCTTCATCGACTTGTCGGCATATATGTTGCCTCGTATGGTGTCGACGCCCATCTTGCGTATGCCCTCAATGAAGGCGCGCATGTCGTCGTTGTTGAAGCGAGGGTCGAAGCCGCCGACACAGTAGACATTGCCTTGCAGCGTGCGGTTGCTCACCTCGCCCGTGTAGCACAACTCTGTCTTGAAGCGGTAGCTGCCGCCGAGCTTGTCGATGGCGGTGATGGCTGTGACTACCTTCATCGTTGATGCCGGACGCATGAGCTGGCGCTCGTTGTGGGCGTAGAGCACGGAGTCGGCGTCAAGGTCGTAGACCATCAGAGCCACCTGCGACGTGTTGAACATGTCGTTCTTGAGCAGTTGGTCGATGTGCATGCGCACGCTTTGGTCCCATGGCAACGAGCGCTGCCCCACGGCAAAGGTGTCTGCCATGAGCGTGTCCAAATCGGTTGTGTCATCACCGATTTCTATAACCTCCTGCGCATGTGCCGAACTGAAGGCAAACAGCAGCGCTGCCAATAGTGTGTATATATAATGTGAAATGGTTGCTTTCATTTTAGTCTGCGTTTTACCTCCTTTATAAAGCCGTTCGCGTCGGCTGGCTGCACCGATGTGATGTGCCCCATGCCATACTCGATGATGATGTGCGGGGCTATGAGCAACGAACCGCGCACGGGGCGCACTGCCACTATCTCGTCTATATTCAAGACAAGCGGCTTCGCAATGCGGCCGCGCGATATGACGAGGCGGTTGTCGGGGGTCATCACATATTCTGAATGTATCATCCTGTCGACTGCGGCAGCGCCAAGCAGCAGGCACACAAAGCCGAAGACTGGTGTCAGTCCAGTGCGGTTGAGGAAGCACAGCAAGGCACATACAGCGAGAAGTACCAGCGTGACAAGTGCCTGGATGGATATCTTATGTTGGAATGTACGGTTCATCTTAGGGGGTCGAGCTCCTGCCCGACATGGTGTTGAAATTATATTTTTTGCGTTGTGTAGAGCGGGAGCTCGACACCTCCTAATGCCTGCCACAAGCGGTCGTTGGGCACGGGAGCCTCAGCCACTATCGTCTCCTTCGACACGGGATGCACAAACTCCACGCGGCGCGACATGAGCGAGATGCTTCCGTCGGGATTGCTGCGCGGCGAGCCATACTTCAGGTCGCCCTTGATTGGGCAGCCCATGTGGGCAAGCTGGCAGCGTATCTGGTGGTGACGGCCAGTCATGAGGTTCACTTCAAGAAGCATGTAGTTGTCCGACACGGCGCGCACCTTGTATTTCAGCACCGCATTCTTCGAGCCGGGCACCTCGCGCTGGTGGGCGTAACTCTTGTTCTGGCGCTCGTTGCGCGTGAGCCAGTCGGTGAGCGTTGCCTCGGGAGCGATGTCGCGGCGCTTCACGATGGCCCAGTAGGTCTTGTGCACGTCGCCGTTGCGGAACATGTCGTTGAGCCGCGCGAGGGCTTTAGATGTCTTGGCAAAGACAACGAGTCCGCTCACTGGGCGGTCCAACCGGTGGACAACACCGAGGAATACGTTGCCCGGCTTGTTGTATTTCTCCTTGATATACTGCTTGACCGTTTCCGACAGTGGCTCGTCGCCGGTCTTGTCGCCCTGCACGATCTCGCCGCTCGCCTTGTTGACAATGATGATGTGGTTGTCTTCGTAGACTACGTTCATTGTTTTTATTACGCTAAATGTATTAATCTTAATAAAAAACGACAATAGAGACAATGGAGACAATATACGCGGTTAACCTATTTGTCTCTATTGCCTCTATTGTCGTTTATGATAAAAACGCGGTATTACATGTTCATGCCGCCGTCAACCTGGATAACCTGACCTGACACGTAAGAAGAAAGGTCAGAAGCCAAGAATGTGGCAACGTTTGCGATGTCCTCCACCTGACCGCCGCGGCGCAATGGAATCTTCTTGATCCACTCCTTGCGGATGTCCTCAGGAAGGGCAGCTGTCATGGCTGTCTCGATGAAGCCCGGGGCGATGGCGTTGGCACGGATGCCGCGGCTGCCGAGCTCCTGGCCGATACTCTTGGCGAGGGCGATGAGGCCTGCCTTGGAAGCGGCGTAGTTGCACTGGCCTGCGTTGCCGTGAACACCTACTACAGATGCCATGTTGATGATGGAGCCACTGCGCTGGCGAAGCATAACAGGAGTACAAGCGTGGATGAAGTTGAATGCCGACTTAAGGTTAACGGCAATCACAGCGTCCCACTGGTTCTCCGACATGCGCATCATAAGTCCGTCCTTTGTGATGCCTGCGTTGTTGACAAGGATGTCAATACGGCCGAAGTCCTCAACGACCTTCTTCACAACCTCTTCTGTCTCGCCGAACTCTGCTGCGTTGCTTGCATATCCCTTGGCCTGAACACCAAGAGCAGCAATCTCTGCCTCAGTTGCTTTTCCGTTCTCATCGATTACAAGGTCTGTGAATGCGATGTTTGCGCCCTCGGCAGCAAACTTCAAGGCGATACCTTTACCGATACCGCGGGCTGCTCCAGTGATAAGGGCAGTCTTACCTGTTAATAATCCCATTTCTTTTCTTTGTTTATTGTTTTACAATTCAGCATTAGCGGGCGCATCGAAGGCTCGCCTTCATAATGCCCATTATTGCCTATTTTGTGCAAAGTTACAATAAATAGTTGAAAACGAATAAATAAATAAGGAAAACTTGAATTTACATGCCTTTCTTTAGCCACTCGCCAAAGAACTTGTCGTAAAGTTCGTAAGTTCCGTCGGTCTCGGTCACGAAGTCCTTTTCAAGCAGTCCCTTGATGGCGCCTTGCGTGAAACTGGCTGAAGGAAGATGGTACTTCTTGGTGAATGCCGACGACATTATGTTGCGGGCCTTGCATATTTCTGTAAAACATTTTTATGTTGACATAAAAGGATATTAACCGCATTGTAACGCCTGAGTTAAATAGTTGGTAGTAAATGTGTTAAAAGGTATTTTGAAATTTTGAGAAATAAAATCTCATGCATAAATTTGTAGCAGAAAATAGACATATGAACCAAAAACGAATTACAGAATTTTATAGCGGAAATCCCATTGTGGATTTTACAGAAAAAGGCATCTTGGAAAGTATATTAAATCAAAAGAACTATACTTTCCATGAAAAAGAGCCTGATGAAAAGCTTCTTACTTTTCTGAACCGTATAATTTTATTGCCAGAAATTAAGAACTCAAAATTAATATGCATTTCAATAAGAATGTCTCCTAAATCAATAGACGGCAAGATGATGGTTTTGCAGGATATTGAAAACTTTATGGAAGCCTATGGGAATAGATATAAAATGTCTTATGGCATATTTCTTGATAGCAACATTCATTCAACAAATATTGAGGTGGGAGTTCTTGCTAATTATTCTTTCATTGATGTTTGGGTTGGAAATAAATATCTTGATAGTGATTTGAAATTGGGCATATTATTAGACAGTGTATATTGTACACATGAAAAAGACTGCCCGTTTTTTCAAATATGTACAAATACTAAAATTAAGAATTCTGATATTGGCATAGAATGTCCATGGCCAAACGAAATAGAAGAGTTGGAAGGTTATGAGAGTGGATGCTATGATTATCTAATGAAAGGTAATGAAGTGTTAAGGTATA
>JBNMLZ010000113.1:0-5152 GCA_050875085.1 Prevotella sp.
CGACAAGGCCAACCTTGTGGCTGGCGTTGAGATTGTAGGCTCGTGCAAGCCTATAGGAACGACATACGAGAACCAGGAGCGCGACTACTCCGACCCGACAGTGATTGTGCCTAACCCGCTCATCCCGTCGGACCAGAAGGTTACCAACCTGCTCAACATCACTACCAACGGACGCCCAGTCACGCTGTCGGGACTCACGTTCTGCAACGACCACAAGTACACCGTGGCTGATGCCGACGCCGGAGGCAACGGCGTGACCGCCACAATCAGCAACACTGGCACATTCAATGAGGCAAAGCTCACGCTGCGCAACTGTGCCTTCCGCGGCAATCTCGGCACGGGCTTGGACATAGCGTCGAACGACGGCGAGGCATTGATATACAACACGCTCTTCGCCGACGGCAATGCCGATGCCCTGCACGTCTCTGGCAAGACGACGGTGCTCAACACCACGTTTGCCAAGAACAAGGGTGCTGATTTTAGTGGCTCACCCACAGGGAGGTCGCTCTCTCCGAGAGCGACATATCAATTGTCCGTCTACAACACAGTGTCATGGGAGAACGGCACCATCAACCTCGTCAGCAGCACCGACCATGCCAACCATGCCTTCGCCAAGGGACAGGCTAATGATGACGTGATGGCAGGACCTAACTTCGCCGACCCCGACAACGGCAACTACACACTGCGCCCGAGCTTCGCATTGCTCGACAAGGGCAACAACCAGTGGTACACGCAGTTTACAGGCGTCAGCGACCGGGTGCTCACTGCTGCCGACAGCAAGGAACTCGAGCTTGCCAACCAGCGCCGCTGCACTGGCGGAACGGTGGACATCGGTGCCTACGAGTGCGACTCCAAGCTCCTGCCTATCATCTATGTGAAGACAGGTATGGCTGTGTCTGGCTCGGGCGAGAGCTGGGACAGTCCGACGGGCAGCGTGCAGAGTGCCGTCAACCTTGCCGAGCTGTATGCCAACACGGGCAACAACAGCAAGTCGGCTTATGTTTTTGTCGACCGTGGCACGAGTGCCAAGAACCTCAACATAACGCTCCCCGGCGTGAAGGTGTATGGCTCGATGGAGGGCAACGAGACGTGCCAGCTCTATGAGAACAGCAGCAGTTTGAAGGAACCTGAGGTGCGCGCCATCGTCGACGAACTTCTCGCCAAGCGCAAGGGCACGATAGAGCAGTCGTCAATATCAACTGTTGACGGACTTACGATAGACTATTCTGCAGGTACGGCTGGCTCGCAGCAGAGCACCGAGGCAAGTGTTGTCGACGGGTTCAGCGTGACGGGCGACGTGAAGCTCAACGACGGTTATCTGTCTACGTCGATAGTGAATGTCAATGGCAATGTGACGGGCAGCAGCCGCGGTACGCTGTACAACTCGCTCGTGTTCGGAACTGTGGCTGGCGTGAAGGCAGTCAACGTGACTTCCACCACGGCTCTGCCCGCAACTGAAGGTTCAGCCAACAACCGGCAGTCGGTGACGGAGAAGAACAGGTATGTGGCAAGCGACTACTGGAACATGCAGCTCGACGAGACGTCAGCCGACATCAACGGCGGCACTGACAACGCCGCCACTGAGACCTGCATATCTGACGTGTGCCACCGCCGCGACATTGCCGGCAACCTGCGTCTGGGCAACGCCACGCTGCGCCAGTTTGACACGAAGGTGGACAATGGCTGTTTCGAGACGTGGAACCTTACCGACAACTACACCGCCACACCAGAGGATTATCCTCGCGGCAAGTCGGTGGTATATGTGGCTGCCGAGAAGGGCAATCCGGGCAAGCCGGATGAGTATGCGTTCTACGAGCTGCGCCTGTCCGAAAGACTGGCGTCAGAGAACATCTATACCAAGTCGTCGCCGTTCAGTCCCGGCTTCCTCCTCCTGCGCCATCATGCGGGACTGCGAGGCAACGGCGTGGACGTGTCGTTGGGCAACTTTGCCGTTGAACGCCACTTGAAGGTTGGCAACTTCGACATGTGTGTGATGCCGTTCTCTGCCATTGACCGTGAGCTTTACATCAATGGCAAGTTGCAGTCGAACGTGAGCACACAGGCTGGCCGCTCCAAGAGTTACTACTCGGAGTACAGATACAGCGGCACGACACGTGCCGCCTACGACTACACATGGGACTCTATGGACAGCAAGGCATGGATACAGGGACTGGCGTCGCTGCAATACCGAACAGACGGGGCAATGGTGCGCATCACCTCGGATGAGGCTACTGAAGACGATGATGTGGTGTTGCGCTACTATGGCAACAGCTACACCGAGGGCAGCCAGCCGGCAATGGTGACGCTCACACAGTATAACAACCAGCAGGCATGGTCGGACTCGTCGGACGGCGGACTGCGCTTCACTCACAAGGAGAACATGGGATGGAACCTCTTCGGCTCGCCTTATCTCTGCGCGATGAACTACAGCGACTTTGAGTATCCGCGAATGATATACATCAACCGCACGATGTATCCTGGCGGCGGCTATCCGTCGGTCAACACCGAGAACGTCAGCAGCGGATATATCCCGGCTTGCGATGCCGTGTTCACCCAGACGGCCACACTGCGCCGCGAGGAGCAGTTTGGAGTGGCGCACAGTTCAGAGCTGAATGGCGAACCTTACCAGTTGACGTCAACCCTCGCCCTTGCCATAAATGGTGGCGACGAGGTGCAGCTCAACGCCGTGGAAGCCGATGAGGCACGCAGCTACTTCGACATGTCGCTCGACGGTGTGAAGTGGATGGTTGGCGGCAAGCCGCAGATATATGCCGTCAGCGGTGAGTCGCGTTACTCGCTTCTCTCGGCTGTTAGCAACGACGGCGAGACGAGGGTTGGATTGTCGGTGCCTGACGATGGCGTATATAATATAGGTATACCGTCGGATGCTGACACGTCGGGCTATGAGGCTGTGGTGCTGAAGGACGCGCAAACAGGCAATGCCGTTGACCTGCTGCAGGGCGACTACACCTTCAATGCCGTGAAGGGGGATGATAACAACCGTTTCACCGTGTCGTTCCACCCAGTGGGCAATGCTGCCGACAGTGGCATCAGCGTGAACAGGGTAGGGGAGGACAGGCTCCGCTTCAGTGGTTTGCAGTCTGGCGACGACATCCGCATATATGCCGGCGACGGCAAGGCGACGGCTTCGGCACGCGCCACATCGGAATCGCTGCAAATGAGCACAGGCTCCGTTACGGGCGTGATGATTGTCGAGGTGCAGCGCGGCGGCAAACAGGTGCTTGTGCGCAAACTGCACCGCTAACGGAACGGCGGACTCCCGTCCGCCGCACTTCAGTCTGCCGCACTCCCGTCCGCCGCCCATGTCATTTGCCGTTAATCAACATTCCTCACCAGTTTGCAACAATATTTTGTTAAATAATTGTAAATAAAAGGGAGCAAACTCTGCTCCCTTTTATTATGTTGTAAAAAATGAGTAATTTTGCAGACCGATTAATCGGGGATACACTTAGAGTCCCCTGCATGAGAGTGTTAATAGCGTCCGCCAATAGAAAAGGCCAAGCGGCGTGGTTAGTGAATCGCTCGTGCAAAAAATAAAAAATGTTTTTTAGTAGTAATATTTAAATTTAACAATGAACACTTTAAGTTACAAGACTATTTCCGCCAACAAGGAAACAGCTAAGAAGGAGTGGGTGGTTATTGATGCCACAGACCAGGTTGTAGGTCGTCTCTGCTCTAAAGTAGCAAAATTAATCCGCGGAAAGTACAAGCCAAACTTCACACCTCACGTAGACTGTGGAGACAACGTTATCATCATCAACGCAGCCAAGGCAGTTTTCTCAGGCAAGAAGGAAACTGACAAGGTTTACACACGTTATACTGGCTATCCTGGTGGACAGCGCTTCAACACTCCGGCAGAGCTCCGCAAGCGTCCGGACGGAATGGACAAGATTATCCGTCACGCTGTTAAGGGTATGCTCCCGAAGGGCCCGCTCGGTCGTCGCTTGATCGACAACCTCTACATCTATGATGGAACAGAGCACAAGCACGAGGCACAGCAGCCGAAGGCTATCGATATTAACCAGTATAAATAAAGCAAGAAGATGGAAATGATTAATGCAATTGGTCGCCGCAAGAGTGCCGTAGCTCGTGTTTATCTCACAGAGGGCACCGGTAAGATCACTATCAACAAAGAAGAACTCTCAAAGTATTTCCCATCAGCAATTCTGCAGTACGTTGTTAAGCAGCCGCTGCTCCTGCTCGGTGTGGAGGAGAAATACGATATCAAGTGCAACCTCGACGGTGGCGGTTTCACAGGTCAGAGCCAGGCTCTTCGCCTCGCTATTGCCCGCGCACTCGTAAAGGTTGACGCTGAGGACAAGAAGACTCTCAAGGCTCAGGGCTTCCTTACACGTGACGCCCGTGAGGTTGAGCGTAAGAAGCCGGGTCAGCCGAAAGCTCGCCGTCGCTTCCAGTTCAGCAAGCGTTAATATTTGCGCGCAGTTTAGTATCCAAACTCGCGAGACCCATCGGGAAGATGGAAATATGGAAGGATGGAAAAATGAAAAAATGGAATGGTGGAAAAATGAGAAACGATTTTCCGGTTTCCAAAATTTTCAATCTTTCAATCTTTCAATCTTTCAATATTCTTGGTTACTCGTGGGCTGGTTCAATTCAACTCAAAGGAAAGTAAACAATTTAACAAGGAAACAAAGAAATGTCAAGAACAAATTTTGACCAGTTGTTAGAGGCAGGCTGTCACTTTGGCCACCTCCGTCGTAAGTGGAATCCGGCAATGGCTCCTTACATCTTCATGGAGCGCAACGGTATTCATATCATCGATTTGCACAAGACAGTAGCTAAGATTGACGAGGCTGCTGAGGCTTTGAAGCAGATCGCAAAGTCAGGCAAGAAGATCCTGTTCGTCGCTACTAAAAAACAGGCTAAGGACATCGTTGCTGAGAAGGCAGCGAGCGTGAACATGCCTTACGTTATCGAGCGTTGGCCGGGCGGTATGCTCACCAACTTCCCGACAATCCGCAAGGCTGTGAAGAAAATGGCGAACATCGACAAGCTCATGAACGACGGAACATTCTCAAAGCTCTCTAAGCGTGAGCTTCTGCAGGTGACACGCCAGCGCGCTAAGCTGGAGAAGAACCTCGGTTCTATCGCCGACTTGACTCGCCTTCCG
>JBNMLZ010000114.1:0-5124 GCA_050875085.1 Prevotella sp.
ATGCAAGAAACAAGACAAAACCGTATAGCACGCCTTCTCCAGAAGGAGCTAAGCCTCATTTTCCAAAGTCAGACACGAGCCATGCACGGCGTTATGGTGAGCGTGACACGCTGCCGCGTGTCGCCCGACCTGAGCATCTGCACAGCCTACCTTAGCATCTTCCCCTCAGAGAAGGCCGACGAGCTGATAAAGAACGTCACCGCCAACGAGAAGACCATACGCTACGAGCTCGGCACACGCGTGCGCAACCAGCTGCGCATCATCCCCGAACTGCGCTTCTTCATCGACGACTCACTCGACTACATCGAGCGCATTGACGAACTGTTGAAGAAATAAAGGCGGCAGGGTGAGATGAACTTTCCATTCTATATAGCCCGACGCTACGTCTTCTCTAAGAAGTCAACCAACGCCATCAACGTCATCTCGGCGATATCGGTAGTGGGCGTGGCGGTGGCTACCATGGCACTCGTGATAGTGCTCAGCGTGTTCAACGGCTTCCACGACCTCGTGGCGTCGTTCTTCACCAATTTCGACCCGCAGATTGAGCTTGTGCCCACCGTCGGAAAGACGGCGCCTGCCGACGACCCCGCGCTCGACAAGATACGCCGCCTCGATGAAGTGGCTGTCGCCACCGACGTGGTGGAGGACCAGGCGATGGCGGTCTACGGCAAGCAACAGCAGATGGTGACGGTGATGGGCGTTGACGACAACTTCCAGCAGCTCACCAACATCAACGACATTCTCTACGGCGACGGCGAGTTCACCCTCCACGTCGCCAACCTCTCCTATGCCATTCCCGGCATACGCCTCGCGCAGGACCTCGGACTCGGGGCGCGCTTCGACGGCTATCTCAAGATTTACGCTCCCGTGCGCCGCGGACAGCTCACCGAGCTCAGCGACCCCACAGAGGGATTTGTCGTAGACTCGCTCATATCGCCGGGCGTGGTGTTTGCCGTCAACCAGGCCAAGTACGACCGCGACCGCCTTATCTGCCCGATAGGTTTCGCGCGCCGCCTGTTCGACCAGGACGGCATGCTGTCCTCGCTCCAGATACGCCTCAAGCCGGGCAGCGACCTTGAGGCGGTGAAGAAGGAGATGCAGGATATTGCCGGCACGAAGTTCCGCGTGCTCGACCGCTTCGAGCAGCAGGCCGACACGTTCCGCATAATGCAGATAGAGAAGGTGCTGGCATACGTCTTCCTGACGTTCATCCTCATGGTGGCGTGCTTCAACATCATATCGTCGCTCTCGATGCTCATCATCGACAAGAAGGATGACGCGCGGACCCTGCGCAACCTCGGTGCCACCGACAGCCAGATAAGGAGCATATTCCTCTTCGAGGGCCGCATCATATCAGCCATTGGCGCTGTGGTGGGCGTGGCGCTCGGACTGCTGCTCTGCTGGCTGCAACAGGAGTTCGGCTTCGTGCACATGGGCGACAGCGCCGGCTCGTTCGTGGTCAACGCCTACCCCGTGAGCGTGCACTACGGCGACGTGGCCATCGTGTTCATCACCGTGTTGCTCATCGGATGGGCTGCCGCATGGATTCCAACAAGGCGGAGCCTACAAAACAACAAGTATGAAGGATAACAACATCAAGAATATTATTTTCGACCTTGGCGGCGTGCTCGTGGGACTTGACCCCAAGCGCTGCATAGGCGCGTTCCGCAAGGTGGGGTGCGGCGTGCTCGCCTCCTATGTGGAGGAGCACCGCACGGAGGACCTTTTCCTCGACACCGAGCTTGGACGCATCTCGGAGGCGGAGTTCTGCGACGAGGTGCGGCGGCTCTCGCTCACCGACACGGCCGACGCCGACATCGTGTGGGCATGGAACCAGTTGCTCACCACCATTCCTGTGGCTAAGCTGCGCCTTCTCTACAGGCTGCGCCACGAGGAACACCGACGCGTGTTCCTGCTCTCCAACACCAACATCATGCACTGGACCGCGTGCCGCGACCACATGTTCACAGCCGACGGCAAGACTGCCGACGACTATTTCGACCAAATATTCCTGTCCTACGAGATGCACCTCGCAAAGCCCGACCCCGAGATTTTCCGCCAGGCTCTTGCCCAGGCTGGCATCAGCGCCGCCGACACGCTGTTCATCGACGACCGCGAGGAGAACTGCGCCGCTGCCGCCTCCGTTGGCATCAGCACGCTGCTGGAGACAACGGGCGAGGACTGGATGAAGATGGAAAGATGAGAATATGGAAAAATGGAATGATGAAAAACCTTGCTGTGCCACGATCGGATTCTTCGACGGTGTGCACCGTGGCCACCAGTTTGTCATAAGCCGGCTGCGCGACATGGCGCGTGAGAGCGGACTGGAGTCGATGGCGATAACCTTCGACCGCCACCCGCGGCAGGTGGTCCATGCCGACTACGTGCCGCAGCTCATCACGCCTACCGACGAGAAACTGCGGCTGCTGCGCCTCACGGGTGTCGACCGCATTGAGGTGCTGCCCTTCGACATGAGCATGGCGCGCCTCTCGGCGCGCGACTTCATGCAGCAGGTGCTGCGCGAGCGGCTCGGCGTGGAGAAACTGCTCATAGGCTACGACAACCGCTTCGGCCACAACCGTGCCGAGGGCTTCGAGCAATACCGCGAGTACGGCAGCGAGATGGGCATCGACGTGGTGCTCAACACGCCGGTCGACATCGACGGGCTGCGCGTGTCGTCGTCGCTCATCAGACGGCTGCTTGCCAAGGGCGACGTGGAGGAGGCGGGACGTTGCCTCGGCCACGCGTTCAAGCTTGAGGGCAGCGTGGTGAGGGGCTTCCAGGAGGGACGCCGCCTCGGGTTCCCCACCGCCAACATAGAGCCGTCATGTCCGGAGCAGATAATACCGCTTGCAGGAGTGTATGCCGCGCGTGCAAGCGTGGAGGGCGGCGAGTGGATGCCTGCCATGATGAACATCGGCGACAACCCTACGTTCCAGCGCAGCCACGTGACGCTCGAAGCCCACATCATCGGACTCGATGCCGACATCTACGGCAGCCGTATTAGCATTGAGCTGTGCAGCCGCCTGCGCGACGAGCGGCGCTTCGATAGCCTTGACGCGCTGAAGGCGCAGCTTGCGAAGGACCGTGAGGAAGTGAGAGAACGAATATTAAAATACACCGACACTGAGAAAGCATGAAAAAGAAAGCATTTATTGACATAGCGATATATCTCGTGGTGTTCATCATCATCGAGATAGTAGTCAACGGCGTTGCAGCCTTCGTGAAGCAGACCAACGGCTTCACACCGATGATGACCATCATTTGCGCCATCATCAGCAACGCGCTCACGATTGCCCTGTTCGCATGGCGCCGCTGGGCACCCGTGAGCGGCACCTACATCAACCGCCGACCTTGGTTCACACTCTTCTGGGTGGTGTGCCTCGCGGGAGGCGCCGCAATGCCCCTCAACTTCGCCATCGACGAGGCTGGCTTCACGCTGCCCGACACCTACGTGCAGCTCTTCAAGGGCATCATGCAGAGCGACCTTGGCTACCTTGCCGTGGGCGTGCTCGCCCCGATAGCCGAGGAGATGGTGTTCCGCGGCGCCATACAGCGCCGCCTGGCTGAGGCCCTTGGCAAGCGCAGCCCGTGGATAGCCATCGTTCTGACAGCCGCCCTCTTTGCCGTGGTGCACGGCAACATGGCGCAGGGCATCAACGCCTTTGTGCTCGGACTGCTGCTGGGATGGATGTATGTGCGCACGGGAAGCCTCGTGCCGGGCATAGCGTTCCACCTCACCAACAACACCATTGCCTTCTTCAGCTACCGCCTGTTCCCCAATGCTGCCGACAAGACACTGGTGGAAATCTACGGCGGCAACATGACTCACGCCCTGCTTGCCGTGGGCTTCTCGCTGATGATATTCGGAGCGGCGCTCTACCAGCTCAACAAGCGGCTGGGCGACTGACACTACGCAGAAAATAAAATGAAATAAAAATGACGAATGTATCTGACTTCAGGAATGTGACCGTGGAATATGCCGCACGCATGTGCAACGGCAGCCACATCGGGGGCGACATACTGCTGCTCGATGAGATTACCAACGCACCGCTGCCCAAGGAGCCGAGGCGGATGCAGTGTCTGTTCCTCGCCATGTGCCTGAAGGGACACGCGCGCTACTTCGTGGACACCGTGGAGCACATCGTCGAGGCGGGCGACCTGATTATCATCAGTCCGGGGCGCGTGACCTACGACTGCTCCATGTCGCCCGACTGCAGCGGCATAGGCATAATCATCAACTACGAGTTCTTCAAGGAGATAATAAAGAGCGTGCACGAGCTGTCCGCCCTCTTCATCTTCGCGCGCAACCATCCCGTGTTCCGCCTGCCGGCCGACCGCGTGGAGTTCATCCGCGAGGCGTTCTTCCGCATGAAGGACAAGATTGACGAGCCGGAGAACCACTTCCGCCGCGAGATGGTGCAGGCGCTGTTCCTCGCCATGGTCTACGAGATGTGCAACGTCATCTACTCCGTGCAGTCGAAGAACGACGAGCGCCACACGCGCGCCGAGGAGATATTCACGCAGTTCATCGTGCTCGTGGAGCAGAATTTCCGCACGGAGCGCCGCGTGGGGTGGTACTCCGAGCAGCTGTGCATATCGCCCAAGTACCTCTCCGAGACGGTGAAGACCGTCTCGCAGCGCACGCCCAACGACTGGATCGACTCCTACGTGACGATGGAGCTGCGGATGCTCTTCCGCAACACCCAGAGGAGCATCAAGGAAATAGCCCAGGAGCTTAACTTCTCCAACCAGTCGTTCCTCGGCAAATACTTCAAGGAACACGTCGGAATGTCGCCGTCGGAATACCGGCGCCGGTAAATCATTAGGAGGGTCGGGCGTCCCGCCCGACCAGCGAAAAATATTAAGAGTAGGCTGTGTAAAAGCGCAAGATTGCGACTTTATCCGTGGCGGAGGTCTCCGGCCTCCGCAGCACCCATTACTTACAATTGATATATATATGTCAATATATTAGTAATCTTTGCTTTCTGCGGAGGCCGGAGACCTCCGCCACGGATAAAGTCGCAATCTTGCGCTTTTACACAGCCTACTCTTAATATTTTTCGCTGGTCGGGCGGGACGCCCGACCCTCCTAATGATTTACCGGCGCCGGTATTCCGACGG
>JBNMLZ010000115.1:0-4917 GCA_050875085.1 Prevotella sp.
TCGTGAAAAATATAAGCCCCACCCCCAGCCGCTGAAGCGGCTCTGCCCCTCCCCTTAGGGAGGGGAGTAATATGCTTAGCTAATAGAGTGGCTATGCTTAGTTAATAGAGTGGCTATGCTTAGTTAATAGAGTGGCTATGCAATATTTATAAGCAATAATTCAAGAAAAGAAACAATTATAAATAACAACTAAAAAAATTACCAGTCTCACATCTCACTCCCCTCCCTAAGGGGAGGGGTGAGCCGCTTCAGCGGCGAGGGGGTGGGGCTTTTAATCCCTTACTATTATGACAGATTTCGCAAAAAAAGTTGAGGCTCTCCGCGCACATCATGAAGAGCTTCTTACACGCAAGAACACCCCGAAGCAGTGGGGCAACGGTATATACACCAAGTATGAGTATCCTATCCTCACCGCAGAGCACACCCCACTGGAGTGGCGCTACGACTTCAACGAGAAGGACAACCCTTATCTGATGCAGCGCATCATGATGAACGCCACGCTCAACTCGGGCGCCATCAAGCTTGACGGCAAGTACCTGCTCGTCGTGCGCGTTGAGGGTGCCGACAGAAAGAGCTTCTTCGCCGTGGCTGAGAGCCCCAACGGCATCGACAACTTCCGCTTCTGGCCGGAGCCTATCACCATGCCCGACGACGTTATCCCTGCCACCAACATCTACGACATGCGACTCACAAAGCATGAGGACGGCTGGATTTACGGCATATTCTGCGCCGAGCGCCACGACGACTCGCAGCCCGGCGACCTCTCTGCCGCTACAGCAACGGCAGCCATCGCCCGCACCCACGACCTCAAGACATGGGAGCGCCTGCCCGACCTGAAGACCAAGTGCCAGCAGCGCAACGTGGTGCTGCATCCGGAATTCGTTGACGGCAAGTATGCCCTCTACACACGTCCGCAGGACGGCTTCATCGATGCCGGCTCTGGCGGCGGCATCGGCTGGGCACTGGTTGACGACATGACCCACGCAGAGGTGAAAGAGGAAAAGATTATCAACGCCCGCCACTACCACACCATCATGGAGGTGAAGAACGGTGAGGGCCCTCACCCGATAAAGACCCCCAAGGGTTGGCTGCACCTCGCCCACGGTGTGCGCGGTTGCGCCAGCGGTCTGCGCTACGTGCTCTACATGTACATGACATCGCTTGAGGACCCGACAAAGGTAATCGCACAGCCGGGCGGATACTTCCTCGTGCCGGAAGGCGAGGAGTACATCGGCGACGTGATGAACGTGGCGTTTGCCAACGGCTGGATTGAGGACGAGGACGGACGTGTGCTCATCTATTATGCAAGCTCCGACACCCGTATGCACGTGGCTGTGTCGACCGTCGACAAGCTCGTTGACTACTGCATGAACACGCCTGAGGACGGATTCACAACCACGGCAAGCGTGGAGACTATAAAGAAACTTATCGCGAAGAACCGCGAGACTTTGGGCAAGTAAAGCATTGACTGGGAGCGGAGGCGCCCCGCCTCCGGCAACATCTGTGTATTGCCGGGGGCGGGGGTGCCCCCTCTCCGGCAACATCTGTGTATTGCCGGGGGCGGGGGCGCCCCCGCTCCCAGTTGTTTCTCGTTTTGCAATATATCGCGCATTCCGGCGTTATATATTAAGAACCTTTCAACCTAATAAAACTTATCATAACAGCAATATGATTAAACTAAAGGAAAACATCGGCTATGGCTTTGGTGACATGTCGTCGTCGATGTTCTGGAAAATCTTTGGTGCCTACCTCATGATTTTCTACACCGACATATTCGGTATATCAGCCGCGGCCGTAGGCATCATGTTTGCCGTGACACGTGTCTGGGACTCGGTGTTCGACCCCGTCGTGGGTGTAGTTGCCGACCGCACGGAGAGCCGTTGGGGCAAGTTTCGTCCCTACCTGTTGTATCTTGCGGTGCCATTCGCGCTCATCGGCATACTGACATTCATGACGCCCCCGTTTGGCGGCACCATGAAACTCGTCTACGCCTACATCACCTACACGCTGATGATGATGGTCTACAGTGCCATCAACGTGCCTTACGCGTCGCTGCTTGGCGTGATGAGTCCAAATCCCGCTGAACGCAACACCCTCGCCACATACCGCATGATGTTTGCCTATCTTGGCTCGTTCATAGCCCTGCTCATGTTCACGCCAATGGTGAAATACTTTGGTGGCGACCGCTCTGCCGACATTATGGTGGGCTGGATGACCGCGCCGCAGTTTGGCTGGTTCATGACCGTTGTGGTGGTGGCGGTGATGTGCGCCGTGCTGTTCTTCGCATGTTTCGCGCTTACAAAGGAGCGTGTGCGCCCGGTCAAGGAGGAGAAGACACCGCTGAAGAACGACATACGCGACCTCTTGCACAACCGCCCATGGTGGATATTACTCGGAGCAGGCATTGCCTCGCTCGTGTTCAACTCCATACGCGACGGGGCAACCGTCTACTACTTCAAGTATTTCGTCGACGAGACGGCGTTTGGCGACATCACGTTCCTCGGCATTCCGTTTGTCCTGAGCGGACTCTACCTCGCTGTAGGCCAGGCAGCCAACATCGTTGGCGTGTTGCTCGCAGCCCCGGTGAGCAACCGTTTCGGCAAGCGTCGCACATTCATGTCTGCCATGCTCATAGCGACAGTGCTGTCGGTGGTGTTCTACTTCTTCGACAAGTCGCAGCTCGTGCTGATATTCGTTTTCCAGGGACTCATATCAATATGCGCCGGAAGTGTGTTCCCGTTGCTTTGGAGCATGTATGCCGACTGTGCCGACTACAGCGAGCTGAAGACTGGCAACCGTGCCACGGGACTCATATTCTCGTCGTCGTCGATGAGCCAGAAGTTTGGCTGGGCGATAGGTACCGCCCTCACCGGCATACTGCTCTCGGCGTTCGGTTTCGTTGCCAACGGCACGCAGAACCCCGAGACAATCAATGGCATAAAGATGTTCCTCAGCCTGTTGCCGGCAGCCGGAGCGCTGCTGTCGTTCCTCTTCATCATGTTCTATCCGCTTTCGGAAGGAAAAATGAAGGACATAACAAAGTCGCTTGAGGAGCGTAGGGCTGCAAAATAACGTAATAAAGAGCCTAACAAACAACGTGGCGGAGGTCTCCGGCCTCCGCAGCATTTAGAATCACACATAAGCAGCATTTAAATCACACATAAAATGACAACAATGAAACAGGAGATGCGCGAGTGTCTCACCAACAACATACTGCGCTTTTGGCTCGACCGCATGGTCGACCGTGAGCGCGGCGGCTTCTACGGACGCATCGACGGCAACGACAATCTCGTCCCCGATGCCGAGAAGGGAGCCATACTCAACGCCCGCATACTGTGGGCGTTCTCGGCAGCCTACCGCGTGCTTGGCAACAAGGAATACCTCGACGCCGCGCTGCGCGCCAAGGACTACATCCTCAACCACTTCGTCGACAAGCAATATGGCGGCGTATACTGGAGCCTCAATGCCGACGGCACGCCGAAGGACACCAAGAAACAGTCCTACGCCATAGGCTTCACCATCTACGGCATGTCGGAACTGGCACGCGCCACCGGCGACAAGGAAGCCCTCGACTGCGCCATCTCCCTGTATAAAAGTATTGAGGAGCACGCCTTCGACGCCAAGAACAACGGCTACATAGAGGCGCTGACACGCGACTGGCAACCCATCGCCGACATGCGACTCTCCGACAAGGACGAGAACGGCTCGCGCACGATGAACACCCACCTGCACATCATTGAGCCTTACACCAACCTCTACCGCGTGGCACCGTCGGCTGAACTGAAGGAGCGTCTTGTAAACCTCTTGCACATCTTCACCGACCGCCTGCTCAACAAGGAAACCTACCACCTCGACCTCTTCTTCAACGACGAGTGGCAGGGCAAGCGCAACATCCAGAGCTTCGGCCACGACATCGAGGCGTCATGGCTCCTGCACGAGACGGCGCTCGTGCTTGGCGACAAGGATGTGCTGGCGTGGATCGAGCCGATTATAAAGAAGATAGCAGTGGCAGCCGACGAAGGTCTGCTGCCCGACGGCTCAATGGTTTGCGAGCGCTGGATGGACACGGGCAAGACCGACCGCTCATTGCAGTGGTGGGTGCAGTGTGAGAACGTGATAGGCCACGTGAACCTGTGGCAGCACTTCGGCACGGCAGACAATCTTGCCATTGCCGAGCGCACATGGAACTACATCAAGACAAAGTTGGTAGATAAGAAGAATGGTGAGTGGTACTGGTCAATCAACGAGGACGGCACCATAAACCGCACCGACGATAAGGCCGGCTTTTGGAAGTGTCCTTACCACAACACTCGCATGTGCCTGGAAATAATGGAGCGCATATTGGTATAATCCAATTCATGCAAAAGGTCATTATCTTCATTCTTTGCCGGCAGACTTACCTTTATTTGTTCATCAATGGAATAAAGTTCCTTGCGAAGTTGTTTTGAACGGAGTTCCAATATCTCTATTGGTGAGCACGGGTTAGACTTTGCTGCGGTATGAGTGGCATCTACGATAATGGCCTTTGATTTGATAATGCCTTTCTTTACGGCTATTCCTCTAAGCAGGGTTCATAAGGTCCATGTATTTCAGCTGTAACTTGCGGAACTTGGAGAGACTGCTCGGATTAATGACATCCCCATCCGAGCAGTCCATGATAGATTTTCGGCCTCTGCCTGAGCGAGTTTCAAACTATTGATACCTTCTTTGCCCAAACGTTTATATTCACATGGATCATTTATGTTTGCGCTCCTGCTGTAACAGAAGACAAACCGTCTGCTTTTAGTAATACTGCACGACAACGTATACGGAAGCAATGCTTTTCACCAAAGCGAAATCCCTTTTCGAGTACGACGCGTTCTGCCTCTGTCAACTCTAATATTTTTTGTTTTTCAATAACATATAAAACGGGAAAAA
>JBNMLZ010000116.1:0-4911 GCA_050875085.1 Prevotella sp.
CAAGACCATCGACGACCTCGTGAAGCAAATCGACGAGAAGGACCAACAGCTGCGCCAGCTCCGCGCCGAACTCGACGCCAAGGACATCCACATCGCCGAACTCGACAAGACGGTCAACACGCTCAACGACAACGTGTCGGAGCTGAAGACCGAGTCATCGCAGAAGTCGGAGACCATCAGCTCACAGGACAAGCAGCTCAACACTGCCTGGTTTGTGTTCGGCACCAAGAAGGAGCTCAAGGAGCAGCACATCATCGACGGCTCACGCGTGCTTGAGTCCAACTTCAACAAGAGCTACTTCACCAAGATCGACATCCGCGTGGAGAAGGAGATTAAGCTCTACTCCAAGTCAGCCAAGATTCTCACGATGCACCCGTCAAGCTCTTACACCTTGCAGCAGGACGCCAACAAGTTGTATGTGCTGCGCATCAACAACCCGCAGATTTTCTGGTCGACAAGCAAGTATCTTGTCATCCAGGTGAAATAAAATAACATATAGGAGGTACGGCTTGGAGACCGTACCTCCTTTTTTATGCATAAGCCCAAATTCTAAATCCTCATTGCCGTCTGCTCTTGAAGAACTCAGTCATCAGTTCCCTACATTCTTCCTCCAGCACACCCTGCACCACCTCGCACTTCGGGTGAAGCGCCTTTGGCGCGAAGCGCATAAAACCGCGTTTCTCGTCGGCGGCGCCAAACACCACGCGCCTTATCTGCGCCCACCCTATCGCGCCGGCGCACATGATGCACGGCTCCACCGTCACGTAGAGCGTGCAGTCGGTAAGATACTTGCCGCCAAGCAGGTTGGCAGCCGACGTTATTGCCTGCATCTCGGCATGGGCGGTCACGTCGCCGAGCGTCTCTGTCAGGTTGTGCGCACGAGCTATCACCCTGTCGCCAGCCACCACCACGGCACCCACGGGAATCTCTCCCGCATCGCGCGCTGCCTCAGCCTCGGCAAGCGCACGCCGCATGAACTGCTCGTCTTTCTTGAGTTGTTCTTCTTTCTTTTCCATTAAAAGTTTTATTTTTTTATTTGCAAATTTACTACAATAAAACCATAAAAATACGTACCTTTGTGAAAAACATCCGCACACAATGGCTCTTCACAACGAACTCGGCAAATGGGGCGAGGAATATGCCGCCCAATACCTGCTGCGACTTGGCTACGACATACTGAGCCGCGACTGGCGCGTGGGACACCGCGACATCGACATCATAGCCCGCACGCCCGACGGCACCACCGTGGTGTTCGTCGAGGTGAAGACGCGCACCAATGACGTGGCTACAAAGCCCGAGGATGCCGTCGACCGCAAGAAGATACGCAACATCGGCATCGCTGCCAACACATATGTCAAGCAGATGAACATCATCGACAACCTGCGGTTCGACATCATATCCATCGTCGGAAGCAACGATGACAACGCCATCATGGAGCACGTCGAGGATGCCTTCAATCCTTGCCTTGTCTACTAACACGCTTACAATTATGCCAACAGAAATAATACATCTCGGCACAACAGCCTCAACCAACGACTACCTGCGCAACGCCCCTACCCCACCCGCAGGCGCAATGACCGTGGCAACAGCCGACTTCCAGACCGCCGGACGCGGACAGGGCACCAACACGTGGGAAAGCGAGCTGGGCAAGAACCTGCTGTTCTCCATACTGACAAGCCCCACGTCGGTACCAGCCGACCGGCAGTTCGTGCTGTCGATGGCTGGCGCACTCGCTCTAAGGGCTGCCCTCTGCCACTACACCGGCCACATCACCCTCAAATGGCCAAACGACATATACTGGCGCGACCGCAAAATCAGCGGCACTCTAATCGAAACTGCCCTGCGCGGCAAGACCATCTCGCGCTGCATCTACGGCATAGGGCTTAACGTCAACCAGCGGGTGTTCCGCAGCGACGCGCCCAACCCCGTGTCGCTGTACAACATTATTGGCAGGGAGACTCCGCTGCAAGAACTGCTCGACATCATCCTGTACCACTTCGCTGCCTACTACCAGCGTGCCACCGACGGCTCATTCAGCGGCATCATCGCCGAATACAACGCCGCCCTCTACCGCCGCTCCGGCCTTCACAAATACCAAGACGTTGCCTCAGGCACCGTGTTCAACGCAAGCATTGAGCAAATCGGCACCGACGGAATGCTACGGCTTGTCGACACAGACAACCGCCACCGCGTCTACTCCCTAAAGGAAGTAAAATTCGTATAACAACATAAAAAACAAAGAAAACAAATGGCAAAATTCAACAGAATTCTATTGAAGCTCAGCGGCGAGAGTCTGATGGGCAAACAGAGTTTCGGCATCGACCCGGTACGTCTCGGCGAATATGCACAGCAGATTAAGGAGGTGCATGAGATGGGTGTGCAGATAGGCATCGTGATTGGCGGCGGCAACATCTTCCGCGGACTCAGCGGCGCATCGAAGGGCTTCGACCGCGTGAAGGGTGACCAGATGGGCATGTGCGCCACAGTCATCAACTCACTGGCACTCAGCTCGGCTCTCGGAGCCATCGGCGTGAAGACAAAGGTGCTCACAGCCATACGCATGGAGCCTATCGGTGAGTTCTACTCAAAGTGGAAGGCCATCGAGGCGATGGAGGCTGGCTACGTGTGCATCTTCTCCGCAGGAACAGGCTCGCCTTACTTCACCACCGACACGGGCTCGTCACTGCGCGGCATCGAGATTGAGGCCGACGTGATGCTCAAGGGTACACGCGTTGACGGCATCTACACTGCCGACCCCGAGAAGGACCCGACAGCAACGAAGTTCAGCGAAATCACCTACGACGAGATTTACACTCGTGGATTGAAGGTGATGGACCTCACCGCCACTACAATGTGCAAGGAGAACAACCTGCCTATCTACGTCTTCAACATGGACGTTGTGGGCAACCTGAAGAAGGTTATGGACGGTGAGCCAATCGGCACACTCGTGCATAACTAAATTACCATTATTTTGTAACGTCGTTACCATTGCTTTGTAAGCCGGTTACCATTATTTTGTAATCCGCTTACAAAGCAACGGTAACGACGTTACTTTTGCCATAACTGGGAGAGGGGGCGCCCTCGCCCCCGAATTATCAATTTATATCGGGGGCGAGGCGCCCCCTCTCCCAGTGCATATTATATCGGGGGCGAGGGCGACACCACTCCCTTTTTGTAATGTCGGGGGCGAGGCGCCCCCGCTCCCAGTTATTTCAAGCCAGCCTTTGTGAACGAGTAAGGCGCGTCGGTGTCGGCGGTGCCGCGCTGGTAGTTTGGCTTCGACGAAAGGTCGTAGACAAACTGGGCGCCGTTCATGAGGTCGGTGCGTGTGATGTAGTTCTTCGAGTAAGGAGCGCCGTTGAGCGTGAGCTGCTGGATGTAGCAGTTGTCGGTGTCGTTGTTGCGCGCCTTGATGCTCACGTTCTTGCCGTTCTCAAGATGCAGCGTCATCTCGTCGAAGTAAGGCACGCCGAGCACATACTCGCCTGAGCCCGGGCAAACGGGATAGAAGCCCATTGCCGAGAATACATACCAGGCAGATGTCTGGCCGTTGTCCTCGTCGCCGCAGTAGCCGTCGGGGTTGGCGTTGTACATGCGGTCCATGGTCTGGCGAATCCAGTACTGTGTCTTCCAAGGCTCACCTGAGTAGCCATAGAGGTAAATCATGTGCTGGATAGGCTGGTTGCCGTGGGCGTAGTTGCCCATGTTCATGATCTGCATCTCGCGAATCTCGTGGATGACGGTGCCATAGTAGCTGTCGTCGAACAATGGCGGCACGTTGAACACGGAGTCGAGCATGTGGTTGAAGGTCTGCTTGCCGCCCATGAGGTTGATGAGTCCCTGCGGGTCGTGGAACACCGACCATGTGTAGTGCCATGCGTTGCCCTCGGTGAAGGCGTCGCCCCACTTGAGCGGTGAGAACGGACTCTGGAACTTGCCGTCCTTCAGGCGTCCGCGCATGAGGTTGGTCTCCTTGTCGAACACGTTCTTGTAGTTCAAGGCACGCTTGCGGAACGGCTCAAGTTCCTTCTTCGACTTGCCGAGCGACTTGCCGAACTGGTAGATGCACCAGTCGTCGTAGGCATACTCAAGGGTGCGGGCAACGTTCTCGTTGATCTTTACGTCGTAAGGCACGTAGCCAAGCTTGTTGTAGTACTCATAGCCCAGACGTCCGGTAGAGCTTACGGTCGGGTGAACGGCGTTGGCGTCGTGAACGACAGCCTTCCAAAGAGTCTCGGCGTCGTAGTTCTTCAGTCCGCAGAGGTAGGCGTCAGCCACGATTGAGGCAGAGTTGTTGCCCACCATGCAGCCGCGGTGACCCGGCGAAGCCCATTCGGGCAGGAAGCCGCTCTCCTTGTAGGCGTTCACGAGACCAGCCTGCATCTTCTCGTTCATCGACGGATACATCACGTTGAGCAGTGGGAAGAGGCAGCGGAATGTGTCCCAGAATCCAGTGTCGGTGAACATGTAGCCGGGGAGCACCTTTCCATTGTACGGAGAGTAGTGAACGATTTCGCCCTGTGCGTTCTTCTCGTAGAACGAGCGCGGGAAGAGCACCGAGCGGTAGAGGCATGAGTAGAATGTGCGGAGGTGGTCGATGTCGTCGGACTTCACCTCAATCTTGCCCAGCACCTCGTTCCATGTCTTGCGGCCGCGTGCCTTCACCTGCTCAAAGTCGTCGGAGCCAAGCTCGCCGAGGTTGAGCATGGCCTGCTCCTCAGAGATGAACGACGAGGCGAGGCGCACGTTGACCTGCTCGCCGCGCTTTGTCTTGAAACCGACAACGGCACCGGCGTGCTTGCAGTCGGCTGTCATGACACCTTCCTTCATCTCGCCGTCGACAACGGCAGATGTGTAGGTGAACGGGCGGTCGAACTTCATGACAAAGTAGTTCTTGAAATTGTCGGGCAC
>JBNMLZ010000117.1:0-4822 GCA_050875085.1 Prevotella sp.
AAAGAACTCGACTCCCTCACCGCCGCCTACGAGTCAAAGCGCACCCAAGCCAAGCAAGACTACCTCAACGGCACCATCGCCACCCAGGAGGAATACAACCGCCGCGTCGAGGATCTCGAACTCGAAGAGCTTAACAAGAAACTCGCTGTCGCCGGTCTCGAACCCAAGAAGCGTGCCGAGATAGAGAAGAAAATCCTCGACTACAAGGTGAAGCTCCACGACCAGTTGCGCGAACTGGAGCAGTCGTTCGGCGACACCGAGGAGGAGCGGCTTGCCAACGAACTCGACACCATCAAGCAGAAGTATGACCAAGACCTCGCCCTTCTCAACAATCTCCACGACAAGCAGCTCGTAAGCGAGGAACAGTACCAGCAAGACCTAAAACGCCTGAAGGAACATTACGACAAAGACAAGGAGAAAGCCAACAAGGAGTCGGCCGACCGCGTCATCAGCGACGCCAAGACCGAGTTCGACAAGCTCATGGAGTTTCAGCGCAAGTCCAACGTCAAGGCTGGGCGCATCGACGAGCAGAGCCAGGCGGAGCGCAACGAGGCGTGGCGCGGCTATCTGCAAAAGCTCCTCGACGACACATCGCTCTCTGCCGGGCAACGCGCCGCCATACAGCAGCAGATAGACGATGCCGAAGTGGAGCAGACTGAGGAGACACTGAAGAAGAAGCAGGAGCTGGCGCAGAAATACAACGACATCGTGTGCGATACCATCGTCTCTGCCGGGCAGAAGCTCGGCGAGGAATTGGGCAAGGTTCTTCAGGGCGAGCAGGCCAACTTCAAGGACTTTCTCCGTGGCATCCTCTCGCTCATGATTGACGCTCTCGAAAAGACCGTGCTTGCCGCACGCGCCGCGAGCATCGCCAAGAATGTCGGCACGCTCGGCGTAGCTGGTCTCGCCAAGGCTGCCGTCGAGACCGCACTTATCACGGCGGCTTTTGAAATGGCCAAAGCAGCCGTCGGCAGTTTCGACACCGGCGGCTTCACTCCCTCCGGCGCATGGGACAAGCCCCAGGGCATCGTCCACTCCAACGAGTTCGTCGCCAACCGCTTCGCCACTGCCAACCCTGCCGTGCGCCCCGTGCTCGACCTCATCAACGAGGCGCAGCGCAGCGGCTCCGTCTCGCGCCTTTCCGCCGACGACATCGCCGCCGTAGTGCCGACAGCCCGGCACCAGCCCTCCACAAGTCCCCACGGCTCAGCAAGGCTTAGAGAGACCCAGCAAGGCTTATCACCAGAGTCGCTGCAGTCATCCGCCCTCACCTCCGTCCTCTCTCGCGTCGTGCGCACCCTCACCTCCATCGACCGCCGCTTCTCGTCGCCCATCATCGCCGAGACCTACGCCACGGGCAAGCACGGCACCATCGAGGCGGAGCGCCTTGTCAACAAAATGAAGTCCAACGTAAGCAGAAAAAGAAAATGATTAAGCTTCTAATCGACGGCAGCGAGGTGCGCCTTGCCGCCGACATCTCCCTTGAGTTCTACGACCGCAACCCCTTCTTCACCTCCGAGGGCCAGCACACGCTCGACATCGACATCTCGCTGTCCGACCCGCAGAACGCACGCATCTACCGAGCCATGCACCGCATCGACGTGGCGGCGCGTCCCGAAAACCGCAAGGCCATTCTCTACTGCGAGAAGGGTGTCATCATCCGTGGCACCGAGATTATTCTTGAAATCGACGAGCGCAGCGCCAAGATTCAGATTGTGTCGGGCAACTCCGAGTTCAACTTCCTCGCCGGAAGCGACAAGTATCTCCACGACCTCGACCTCGGCGAGATAACCGATCTCACTGTCGGCGAGGCCCGACGCTCGCTCTACTGCCACTATCCCGACTGCGAGTATGTCTGCACGCCCGTCGTGGCGAAGGCGAGCATACGCAACGGCATCGGCAACATGCTCCAGTCGTCGTCAACCATCTACAATCAGGTCGACGAGGTGGCGAAGGCCACTGTCGTAAACCTCAAGTCCGACACCACGCTCTGCCCGCAGCCTTACCTCGCCTCCATTGTGGCCCGCGTGCTCAAGGCTCTCGGCTACACGCGCTCCTACGACGCCATCCAGGGCAGCCCCGAACTCAGCCGCCTCATTCTCGTGCATGGCTACAAGACCACAAAATACAGCGAGATGCTTGAGAACTGGTCTGTCTCCGACTTCATCTCCGAGGTGGAGCACCTTTGCGGCGTGTGCTTCGTGGTGGACAACAACGCCAAGAGCGTGGAGATCCAGACCTTGGCCAACTACTACTCCAATGCCGACGTGGAGGAGATTGCCCACGGCGACATCATCGGCGACATCAATAAGCAGTTCGACCAGGACCCGCCCGACAACCTTGTCTACCACAACGTGGCATACAAGTTCCCCAGCACATCCATCTATAAGTTCTATGCTCTCGACAGCGATTTCGCGCGGCGCATCGAGTACGTTGACTGTCCCGACCAACTGCCGCAGTACCGCACCGACTATGCCGCGCTCTATAATATATGGTATAAGATTTCGGGCGACAACACCAATTTCTACAAGACCGACGACGACGCGCCCGACTCCGTTGTCGCCGCCTACCACTCCATGAAGGCTTTCTACGACCGCAGTTTCCTCTGGAGCGCCGACACGCCCGGGCGGCGCATCCCGCTGGAGTTCCCCTTCATTGTCCGCTCCATCGTCAAGAAGGGCAGCAACAGCGGCGTGTCCAAGTGTACGCGTCTCGGCATGGTCAACCAGTTCGGGCCACGCGTCGACGAGACCTCCGACGACAAAATGGAGCTGCGCATTGTCCCCGTCGAGAATGTGTTCTGTCGCTTGCACGACTACTATTCCTATCCGCTCCCGGTCGTTGAGAACGGCGACGGCGACGTGGGCAACATCACCGACGAAGACGAGGGCAAGGGAGTGGCGGAGCGGCTTGTGCAGGGCGAGGCAACCGAGAGGTCGGCCAACGACAACATGTATGTGGGGTTCTACATGGGCGTGAGCAAGTTTGAGTGCTGCGGCGAGGAGCGCGGCGACAACTACCCCGTCGTGCCCGTCACCATCAACAGCCGCCTTCAGATGCGCTCCATGCCGAGCGGCACCCTCGGCTACAAGTTCTGGAATATGCAGGAGGTGAAGTATATGGATGTCAACGGCAACTACGACCTCTCCATCAACTCCGAGCACGGCATGTACAACACCTACTGGCAGCTTCCGCAGCAACTCGACCTCACCACCGTCTACGTCATCAAGTTCCGCTCGCTCCAGCGTCGTGACGCACGCCACATCTTCTGCATCGCGGGCCGCAAGTTCTATTGCCAGCAGCTCAAATACCAAGTTGTAGGAGGCCGCCTATCCGACATCATCGAAGGCACGTTCTATCCTCTGAAGAACTAAAAGTCGTCCTCATAGTCCTTCAGCTCCGCGTTCGCCCTCTTCATGTCGTGCGGCACATATATGTTGGTAATGTCAATGCTTGAGTGCCGCGCCTGATCGCGCACCGACACGGTGTCGATGTGCCGCCGCAGCATGTTCGTGATGCCCGTGTCCTTCAGCGAGTAGAACTTGTACCGCTCGGGAAAATTCAGCTCCTTGCGCAGCACGCGCTGCCAGTAGTCCCTGAAAAACTTTTCCGAGCGGTACTCCCTGCCCGGCTTGAAGTCGCGCGAGAATAGATAGTCGCTCCCGGGGTGGCTGAACACGCCGAGGTCAATCATCAGCAATAGAATCTTCTTCGGCAGCGTCACCACCGCGTCGTTGTGGTTCTTCGCGTTCTCGCCATGCACGCATATCACCTGCTTCTTTATCTTTATGTCCTCTATCTTCAGCAGCGACATCTCGTGCGGACGCAGGAATGTATAATATAATATGTATGTGGCGAGGAGAAAATGCTTGTTGTGTTCCTCCAAGTATTCGCGCAGCCGCGCAAGGTCGTGCTCTGATATGGTGTCGCGGTTCTTGTTGTAGGCGTTGCGCATGATTGCCTGGAAGCCCTCCGTCGGGTTCTTCGGCACATACGACCGCGTGACCAAGTACTTGGCGAACGTCTTCAGCCACGCCAGATAGTTGTTGCGGGTCTGGAGCGTGTTGTTGCGCTCCACGAACACATAGTCAAGAAACTTACCGACAATTCGCCTATCAAACTGGTAGATGTAATGTACGTTCTTGTCGGCTATCCAGTCCTTCAGAATCTTCAGATAGCTCATGTAGCTTGCCACGGTCTCCAATCGGTAGCCGTTCTCCTTCGCCATTTTGGCAAGCCACTCCTCATACCTCATGCACACCTCATCCCATGTCGTGTACTCTGCCGGGCTTTCCGCCTCGATCCACGGGTTCCATCCGTCGAGCAGCTTCTCCGTGAGCCGCTGCATAATCTGCCGCGCCTTCTCCTTCTGAAGCCGCTTGCTCTTTATGCGTCCGAGCATGATTTTCTTCAGCTTCATCTTGCCCGTGGCAGGGCAGAACGCCGTGAACGACACATAACACTCCGACGCCTGGTGAAGCACAGGCGGCGTCCAGCCTTTGAGCTGGTTTATTTCTGATCTTTTTGGGCACATTTTTTTGTCCTCTACGTTTTTCGCGTCGAGAACTCCGTTATACAAAAAATAAATTCTAACGCTTTACCAACACACCGACTTTTCACCGAGTGCTTTAAAGCGACAAAGGGTTAAAACACTGAAATTCAGTATCTTAACCCTTTGTTAGTCGGGATGACAAGATTCGAACTTGCGACCCCTACGTCCCGAACGTAGTGCGCTACCAACTGCGCTACATCCCGATTGCAATATGGATGAGAGATGTCTCTTGTGTGACTACAAAAAGAGTCACTCCGAAGAATGACTCGT
>JBNMLZ010000118.1:0-4764 GCA_050875085.1 Prevotella sp.
CGGCGCATCGGCAGCGCGTATGTCGTCAAGCCTCTGGACCCACATCCTTCGTCTTGCCGACGTTTACCTCATCTATTGCGAGGCAAAGATGGGCAACGCCTCTTCAACGAGCGACCCGAAGGCTTGCCAGTTCTTCTATGATGTGCGCCACCGTTCTGTACGCAGCTACGACAAGGTGCCGTCGAACATCACTTGGGAGCAGGTTTGGAAGGAGCGCCGTCTGGAGCTTGCTTGCGAGGGCGACCGCTGGTACGACTTTGTACGCCGCTACTACTACGACCCGCAGGGCGCCATCAACGAAATCAAGTCGCAGCGCCGCAACGGTTACTCGGCTTCGGCTCTGAACAGCATCTACAAGACCTACTACGACAATGGCAAGTATGATGGCAACTGGACAGTGCCCGCTGACGTGAAGTATGACGACAAGACTGCCGCTCCTAACGTGACCGACCGCAGCTTCACGCTGCCTCTGCCTTCATCAGACGTTATCTACAATCCGCTGCTCATGGAAGCTCCGGAGGAGTTCGACCTGAGTTCAATCAAATTCTAAGTTTACACGATTAAACACTGAATAATTATGAAATTCAACATCAACAAGATAAACAGTCTTATGCTGGCGGCTATCACCGTCTGCTCGGGTTTCGCCCTGCAGTCGTGTGAGGACGAGCCCGACAAGTTCGAGCTCACCGATGGCACTCCGACCATCTACTACATCCGCCCTGCTGATGTGGCAGCAAAGGACTCGCTGCTCACCTCGTCGTATCCCGAGAAGCAGATTTGCATCGTCGGAAAGAACCTCACGAGTATCAAGCAGATGTACTTCAACGACCAGAAGGTGGTGCTCAACACGAGCTACATCACCGACAAGACGATGATTCTCACCGTGCCGAAGGAGATTCCTGACGCCGTGACCGACAAGATCTACATGATCAACCAGAAGAGCGACACCACGACCTACGACTTCCACGTCATCGTGCCTGCGCCTTCCATCGCTTCCATGTCGTGTGAGTATGCAAACGCCGGCGACGAGGTGACTCTCAATGGCTCTTACTTCATCGACGACCCGAACACTCCAATCTCCGTCACCATGCCTGACGGTCAGGTAGTGAAGGACTTCACGTCCAAGACCCGCTCAAGCCTGTCGTTCATCATGCCTGAGTGCAACGTGTCTGGTCCGTTCACAGTGACATCTGTATATGGCTCCGACAAGTCGAAGTTCTACTACCGCGACACCCGCGGCTTGCTGTTCGACTTCGACGGCGTGACCGGTCTTGGCAACCACGGCTGGCACACGGCAACCATCAAGAGCGACGAGACATCCATCACGGGCAACTTCCTCCAGTTCGGCGACGGCGTGTCAACGCTTACAAGCGACTCTTGGTCGGAGGGCACATTCTCATTCGAGTACTGGCCGGGCGACTGGACAACACCTATCTCTTACACGAAGGGTGTGAGCCAGAAGCTGACCGACCTCGTTGACTTCACCAACTTCAACAACCTTGCCTACAAGTTCGAGATGTACATTCCGAAGTCTAACCCATGGAGCGCTTGCGCAATGCAGCTCATCGTGGGTGGTGTTGACAAGGTAGGCGGTGCAGGTGCTGGCGTCGATGTCGACGGCGAGACTTGTGCGGGAGCCAACAACAGCTACTTCCAGGGCGACGCCCTGCCTCGCGGTCTCTACCGTCCGTGGGAGGCTACCGGCTCATTCGACACTGGCGACAAGTGGATCACGGTGACAATGCCTATCGCCGACTTCAAGTACGGTGTCAACGGCACAGCAGCCACTGGCATACTCACAGCCAAGGACTTCACATCGTTCGAGCTCTTCGTCATGGGCGGTGGCGTGGCAGGTACCGACTGCCAGCCTATCATCAAGATCGACAACATCCGCGTGGTGCCGATTAAGTAAATTCTATAAAACGAAACAACAATGAAAAGATATTTCAATTTATTCATGCTTGCAGTGGTGGCCCTTCTCGGGCTGTCACTGACAGCCTGCAGCAACGACGACCTGAACACCGACCAGTATGGCTCGGATGTGCAGGTGCAGGCTTTCGGTCCGTGTCCGGTGTTGCGTGGAGGTACGCTGTTCTTCTACGGCTCACATCTCGACCAGATCAGTGAGGTTGATCTTCCGGGTGCCGACCCTATCACAGCCATTGAGGTGATTGAGCGCGGTGGCCACAGCAAGATTTCCATCCAGGTGCCTGCCGAGAAGTGCGACACTGGCATCGTGGTGCTGAAGACACAGAAGGGTGGCGAGCTCCGCACCCTCACTCCGGTCACCTACCGCGAGGACATCAAGCTCTCTAAGTTCTTCGTCGGCTCTGAGAACAACCTCTCAGGCAAGCCGGGCGACGAGCTTACCATCCAGGGCGACTACCTCAACCTCATGCACGGCGTAATCTTCGAGGAGAACGACACCGTCAAGGAGGATGAGTTCTTGAAGCACGACCGCTACACCATCGTTGTACGCATTCCTGACGCAGCCCGCACAGGCACCATCCGCCTGACCGACCTTGCCAAGGAGCCTTCTGAACTTGAGTCGAAGGATGCTCTTGAGGTGAAGGGCGCAACTGTTGAGAGCCTTGCTCCGCAGAAGCCAAAGGCTGGACAAAGCGTTACTGTCAAGGGTCAGATGCTCCAGCTCGTCGCTGCTGTTGAGCTTGAGGGCGCAACCGTGAAGGCAGAGGAATTCACTTCACAGCGCAGCGACCAGATTGTGTTCAAGCTCCCGGCTACAGCCACCGACGGCGAGGTGATGCTTCTCCTAAAGTCGGGTGTTGAGGTTCCGGCAGGCAGCATTGAGACTGTTGTTCCTACAAACCTCTCGGCTGCTCCGTCACCAGTGAAGAACGGTGCAGTGCTCACAATCTCGGGCAACGACCTCGACCTCGTTTCCGGCGTTTCGTTCACAGCTGCCGAGGGCACTGTCGACGCTGAGATTTCCTCAAAGAGCGTAAGTGAGCTGAAGGTCACTGTTCCTGATGCAGCGCAGACTGGCAACATCACTCTCTCACTTGAGAACGGAAAGAAGGTCACAGTGGCTTGCACTATCAAGGCTGCTACCATCACAGCCGTTTCTCCTGAGTCGCTCATGGCTGGCGAGAAGCTCGTCATCCGTGGTACCGACCTCGACCTCGTGGCTTCCATCACCTTCCCGACCGATCAGGTTGTTGAGGCAAAGGACTTCAAGGCTACATCACAGGCCATCTCCGTGACTGTTCCTTCGGGCGCAGCAGGCACTGGCTTCGTGCTCACTCTCAAGAATGGTACAAAGGTTGAGAACAAGACTCTCCAGATTCGTCCTTCAACCGACCCGACCCTGACCAATACTCCTTCGGGCAACCCGGGCAAGGCAGTCACCATCGAGGGTGCCAACTACAACAGCGTTGAGTCCATCTACATCGGCTCTACAAAGGTTACGAAGATTACCGAGCGCACCGACTCGAAGATGACATTCATCATTCCTGCATCGGTTGAGGCTGGCGAGTACGACCTCGTGCTCAAGACCACTGAGGGTGGCAGCTACACAGTAGGCAAGATCACCGTTGTTCCTAACGAGGTTGACATCACTGGCAACTGCGTGGAGCAGGGCAACCAGGACAATCTGATGAAGTTCCCAGTTACCTTGTCATGGGGCGACGACGGACGCTTCCGCATCCAGCGCACTGGTGCTGTTGACTTCAGCAAGTATGACCTCAAGGCTGGCTCGTCTAAGATTAAGTTCTATGTGACATCAGCAGGTCAGTTGCAGTTCAACGACGCCAACTGGAGCGACCAGTTCGGCTACTGGAACGCTGCCGACGGCGACGAGTTTGTTGAGGTGCCTCTCACACAGACCATGATCGACTGGATGACAGGTGCACAGAACGATGGATGGAGCAAGACTGCATTCATCATCCAAGGCTCTGGCATGACAATCACAAGCGTAAAGCTTCTCCCATAAATTGGAGGTGTCGAGCTCCCGCTCGACACTTCACAAAGCAACTTGGAGGTGTCGAGCTCCTGCTCGACACTTCACAAAAACAATCAGAAAGTGTCGAGCGGGAGCTCGACACCCCCTGTTTGGATTTCCGCTTTCACGAATTAGCCCCGGCACATCAAGTGTAGCCTATTCAGCAAGACTCGCTGAGTACCTGACTTTGCCTTAACTGGGAGCGGAGGCGCCCTCGCCTCCGTCAATAGAAATGCTGATAGTAAGCGATATCACATCGCTTCCAATATTCGGGGGCGAGGCGCCCCCTCTCCCAGTAAAGGCAGTGTCAGATATGCAAGACGGCAGCGCTCACAGTGCTTTCCGCTTCATGTCGTAGCGCAAGAATTCCAAAACTTACAAAACAACAAATACTTTAAACTTATGAAGAAATCACTATTAACACTCCTCGTCGCCCTCGGCATCGCAGCCACAGCATCGGCAGCCGACGACGCGTTGAACCTCACGATGAAGGACGGCACAGTCCACTCGTTCCTCCTTGCCGAGAAACCGGTCATCACCATGGGTGAGGGCAAGCTGAATGTAGCCACCGACAATGCCACCGCCACCTACAACCTCTATGATGTCGACCAGTACACGTTCGGCACGCCGACCGGCATAAAGGGCATTAGCGCCGCCGACAACATCTCGCTTGGCGGCGACAACATCGTCTTCGGTGGCTTGAAAGCCAAGAACGTGACGGTATGCACGCTCGACGGCAGCCGTGTCAACGCCACTGTCGCAGCTACAGCCAACGCCACCTCCGTCTCCCTCTCAAGTCTTCC
>JBNMLZ010000119.1:0-4733 GCA_050875085.1 Prevotella sp.
GCGAAGCCTCATTGAACTATAATTCTGAAGATAAAAGAAACACCATCATCCTGCCGGCAAATTTGGTGGAGATGGGTGTTGAGGCATTTGAAAACTCTTATACTTCGGCATCCCAAGGACCGTGGAAGATAGTGTGTCAAAGCAGTACACCTCCCAAAATACAGTCGAACTCTTTTGACGACAATCTTAGAAAATTATATATCAGTGCGGTAGAGGTACCCACAGGTAGTATCGATACCTACAAGTCTTCTGATTGGGGAACGGTGTTTAGTAAGTTCGTAACCCAGTATACAGACGGTTCGCTTCTCTACGACATCTATTCCGACACCAAGGAGGCTTTTGCGCTGAAGTATTGTGGCAAGCAAGGCATTGATGAGTATGATGTGCCGTCGACGGTGAATGGCGACTACACTGTGGTGAACATAGGTCAAAACTGCTTCTACAGGGCTAATATAAAGACCATAAGAATACCAAACACCGTCTCAGATGTTCAAGAAGGTGCCTTTAGCAGAGGCTCGATGGAGAACATCATTTTTGAGAAGGGGTCTCCGGTTAAGAAGATAAAAGGAGGAACGTTTGACTCTAATGACAATCTGAAGAATCTTGTCTTGCCCGATGCGCTTGAAACACTTGATGTCCGCTCGATGGCATACACAGGCAAGAACCTCACTCGGTTGGTTATACCAGCTTCTATTAAGGAGATTTCGGACTACAGCATATCTCAATATGTAAAGGAAATATGGTTCCTTGGCAATAATCTGCCAGAGAGGATGAATGTAAACGATAGATATGGTGAAACTGACGACAAGCCTACATTGTATGTGTTCAAGTCGGCAATGAACAATTTCAGCAGTTGGACTAAAAATAACGTGAATCCTATCTACAGCGAGACATTCACCGACGAGAATGGAATAAGCTACACCGCCACGCCAAAGGAAAACGAGAATGGCTTTGACCTGAAAATTAATGGCCTAAATGCCGACCATCGTGTCAACATCGTGATTAATGATAGAGTGGGCGGCAACGGCGTGCCTTATGACAACATGGTCAAGGCGTTGCCAGACAACATGTTCAAGGATTCCGACATAAAGTCGGTTGTGCTGTCGAAGTCGGTGGAGACCATCGGCAAATCTGCTTTCCTGGATTGCAGCAACCTTGTATCCGTAAGCTTTGCCGACGACAGCCAGCTGAAGACCATTGGTGCAAGCGCCTTCCAGAATGATGCTGCGCTTGAATCGGTCAAGCTGCCGAGTGGCGTGACCAATGTGCCGTCGTTTGCATTTGCCAAGTGCTCAAACCTTTTGTCGGTAGAACTGCCCGAAGGCTTGACAGAAATAAATATGTTTGCTTTCCAGGATTGTTCGAACTTGGCAGAAATAGCATTCCCCTCATCACTTGCCAAACTCGGCGATAAAGCGTTCACAGGCACAGCATTGGCATCGATAGAACTCCCAGCAAGTATAGGAAACAATAGCTTGACTGGGGCTCCTTTTGAGGGTTGTCCAAACCTTGTGACGGCAAGGCTGCATGGCGACCTCTCGGGAAGTAGCTATGGACTTGTGGCTTCAGGCAATACTGCCGCCCAGCAGCGCATAACCCTCAATGTGGAAAAGGAATATTATGACAGCTATGCAGCGTCGAAGGTTTGGAAAAACTACAACATTCCAAACCCCAACTTCGTCTACTTCGACGATGGCTCAAAGCTCGCCAACGGCACTTATAAAACAGGCTGGGCACACTACAGCCGCCAGATTCCGTCGGATGCCCAGTACGTGACGCTCTGCCTGCCTTGCGACATCAAGCTCTCTGACGTGAAGGACAGCTTTGAGGAGGTTTACGTGTCTTCCGACATTGCCCTTAACAATGGCGACAACGGCCTGCTGCTCATGCTCGACAAGAAGGACATGGACGAGGATGTTGTCAAGGCACGCACACCGATGTTCATAAAGACGAAGACAGGCGTGAAGTCGGTTGTGATGGTCAACAGCGGCGAATTTACAGTGGACGACAACACCTACACCAATGACGCTCCGACACAGCTCAAGGTATATGACTGGGACGGCAAGACTGGTCTCATGAAACAGGACACCACGCTCGATGTGCGCTTTGGCGGTGCAATGTCGGCAGCGCCTCTGACCAATGGCTACACCATTGACGGGGAGGGAGTGTTTGGCAAGTCAGACAATGTTGTCGGCTACCGCGCTTATGTCACCATGAGCGACGCTACGGCACAGCGTGTGAGCAAGATTTCCATCGGTGTTGACGGTCATACTACAGGCATCTGCGTGCCGACAATCACAAGCGCGCCTACAGCCACCGACAACTGCATCTACACCATCAGCGGCTCTCTTGTCAACACCACTGGAGACATCACCGGTTTGGCAAAGGGCATTTACATAAAGAACAACAAGAAGATAATAATAAAGTAAAAAAACAGGAAATGAGAAAGAGAAACTATCTCACCCCAGAAATACAGGTTGTAAAGTTGGAAACAGAAAGCACAATCCTGACAGGGTCTGTCGGTGCAGGCGGCATCGACCCCACCCGTCCGGGCAAGAACTATTCGCTCGATGACGGCGACATGCCAGTATGTGCTGACGAATAAGCAGCATAAAAGAAGAGGTCAGGCAATAGACGGCTTGACCTCTTTTTTTATTCCTGCCAACCACATTTAATACCCGAAAAACCTCCCATTCTGAAATTTTCTTCTTACCTTTGCCTTTACATACAGGTTTTAAGAGTTTTTTTACTATGCATACAAGAGAAGAAAAGATGAAAGCCTTCGGCCGCCTTTTGGACGTGCTCGACGTGCTGCGTGAAAAGTGCCCGTGGGACCGCAAGCAGACTAACGAGTCGCTGCGCCCAAACACAATAGAGGAAACTTTTGAGTTGTGCGACGCGCTGATGAAGGACGACGAGCCCAACATCTGCAAGGAACTTGGCGACGTGCTCCTGCACGTGTGCTTCTATGCCAAGATAGGACAGGAGAAGGAGCAGTTCGACATCGCCGACGTGTGCAACAAGCTCGTCGACAAGCTCATCTTCCGCCACCCACACGTGTACCATCCCTCACAGGTGGGTGCACCCGAACCCAAACCGCTGCCCTACGGCGAGGATCCGTCGGAGCGCGACGAGTCGGAGGAGGTGAAGACAGCCCAGCAGGTCATCGAGAACTGGGAACAGATAAAGCTGCGCGAGAAGGACGGCAACAAGCGCGTGCTCTCGGGAGTGCCCGACGCACTGCCGTCGCTCATCAAGGCCTACCGCATACAGGACAAGGCCCGCAACGTGGGCTTCGACTGGGAAGACAAGGGCGACGTGTGGGGCAAGGTGCGCGAGGAGCTTGGCGAACTGGAGGCAGAGCTGCGCAAGGAGGACAAGGAGAAGTCAACCGAGGAGTTTGGCGACTTCCTCTTCTCGCTCATCAATGCCGCACGCCTCTACAAGATAAACCCCGACACGGCTCTCGAAAAGACCAACGCCAAGTTTATACGCCGCTTCAACTACATAGAGGAGCACTCCATCCGTGCCGGCAAGCCGCTGAAGGACATGACGCTCGGCGAAATGGACGCGCTGTGGAACGAGGCAAAAGCCCAGGAGTAGGGGGTGTCGAGCTCCTGCTCGACACAAATGCTGGAATGGGAGGTGTCGAGCTCCTGCTCGACACAAACACCTCACTTCTTGATAATAAAGTGTCGAGCTGGAGCTCGACCCCCATGATATTAACACCAAGGTGTCGAGCAGGAGCTCGACACCCCCAAACCTTTAATCATTATGAAGAATTTCGGATTTATTATTGCGTCCGCGATGCTCGTGATACTCGCCGGATGCACACCAAAGAAAGACAAAACACAGATCAATGTTGACAGCCAGGAAAGCGTTGCCGACTCAACAGTATACGGCGTTTGCGGCGAC
The DNA here is from genome assembly GCA_050875085.1 of Prevotella sp. Lineage (GTDB taxonomy): Bacteria > Bacteroidota > Bacteroidia > Bacteroidales > Bacteroidaceae > Prevotella. The sequence continues at coordinate 3,916 of JBNMLZ010000119.1, forward strand.
GGCACGTCAATGCACTCGCTGGAACTCATCACCGATGCCGGCGACACGCTGACATACACCATCCTCGATGCCGAATACGACGAGGACGGCACACAGGAAGGTATGGTGTCGCACGTCGAGGGCGGACTCATGGCTGGCGACAAGGTGGCTGTGACAGGCCAGAAGGTGGACGGCGAACTGATTGCCGACCGCGTGATAAACGTAACCTCGCTGCTCGGTCACTGGACCAGTATCGACCGCAACTTCGAGATTGAGGAGGGCGGCACCGTGCGCTCAAACGTGAAGGCGGAGACAAACCCGTGGACATCATGGAAAATCCTCAACGGACGACTGCTCCTCAACCGCGACACCTTCGACATCACATCGCTTGGCGCCGACTCGCTGTACATCGAGAACCAAAAGGGAATTTTCACGTTCAAGAGACAGAAATAATTTAAAAATAAAAGGTAAAATATGGAACCTTTCAAAGTCCACATACTCGGCTGCGGCTCCGCCCTGCCGACACTCCGCCACAACCCCTCGTCGCAAGTGGTGGAACTGCGCGGCAAGCAGTTTATGATTGACTGCGGCGAGGGCACGCAGACGCAGATGCGCCGCTCGCGCATCGGCTTCAACAAGATTGTGGCTATCTTCATAAGCCATATCCACGGCGACCACTGCTTCGGGCTCATCGGTATGCTGTCGTCCTTCGGACTGCTCGGGCGCACCATGCCCCTCGCCATCTACGCACCGAAGGACTTCGAGCCGGTGCTCGACATGCTGCTCAAGACATTCTGCACCGATTTCGACTACGAGATACAGTTTCATGCCGTTGACAC
>JBNMLZ010000120.1:0-4693 GCA_050875085.1 Prevotella sp.
CTCATATACGACATCCTTTCGTGTTGGCGTTGTTGTAGTCATTTCGAGATTGTCGATAGCCACCTGTGTCTCGTTGCCAAAGTCCTTGCAGCGCAGTCGTACCTGATAGAACGTCTTGCTTTGCAGGAAGTAGTCGAGCAGTAGTTTGGCGTCGCCGTCAGGAATGCCTGAATTCACGTAGAAAGAAGTGAACGTAACCCATTTCGCGCCATCGAATATGTCGATGTAAATCTTTGCTTCGTCGTCATCCTTAGTCTTCACCTTTCGTATGGAAGTGACGAAATGCTTGATGTAGCCACCGTTGTACGGGAATACAATTGTGTCGTTGTCGTTGTCGAGACAGATGGAGTAGGGGGCTGATATGCAGCCCGGTTCTCCCTCGGTGAACACGTCGCGCTCACCGCTGCCGATGTTGAACGTGCATCCTGTCTGCTCGTCGTAGCCATACTGGTTGAGGCGGTTGCCAGTGACATCAAGCTGGCTGAAGTCCTCATTGATGTTCACGCTGTCTACATCGGATATTGGCACATAGCGGTAGAGGGTCATAAGGTATTTGTCAGCCATGGCTACTTTCGACCAGCTTGCCGTGAAACCGCTGTAGGTGAAGTCCTTTGCAGGGTTCAGAATAGGTGCAGCAAGCAGTGACTGCTTCTTTTCAATGTGCACATCGTCGATGATGATGCCGCCCATTGTACAGTTGAACTGTATCTGTCCGTCGTTGCCGCCATAGGGAATGGTGAAGTTGACGGTGTAGGTCTTCCAGTTGCTGTTGGCACGGATGGAGAACTGTTTTGTCATGTTGTCGCCAATGGTCTTCGGGTTCATGGCACCGCCTTTTACTGGAGTGACGAACAGTATGCGCTGAGGCTCTGTGCCAACTGCCTTTGCACGGAATGTGATGGTCAACTCACCAGAATAGTCACCGGCAGGCGTCGTGAGCACGCCGCCCACGCCATCTTCACCGTTGAGTGCCACCGCGCCACCTGCTTGGTAGACCTTCATGCCCCACCATCCCGGCTGGTGGAAATATTCGTTTGGCAGATAAGGATAGTTGTCGCTGCCGTAGGGTGAAAGGTTCTGGGCATCTGGAGCGGTGTCGCTGCCCTTGGTCATCAGCGAGAAGTCCTCGTCGACAACGTTTATTACAGGGTAGTTGTCAGCAGCCTTAGCCTTGAACGGCTGTAGCTTGACATATTGCGCTGATTGCGCCGATGCCGACATCGACAGCAAGACAAGTGCGGCTGTTATAATGGTTTTTTGTTTCATTGTTTCCTTGATGTGATATTTTGTATGGTTATTAATGACGTGTGCTTATTTGCCGAGCACACGCTTTGTTGTCTTCACGCCATTGGCTGTGTTCGTCTTGATGATGTACAGACCCTTCTGAGCCACCTCAATGCGTCCTGTGGCAGCCTCGCCAGCGCTGAGATTGCGTATCTTGGTGCCGTCGATGCTGTAGATGGCGCCACCGAGTATCTCGCCAGCCTGCTGCTTGGCGTCGCTGATGCCAGTAGGCTCATACCAGTCGTCGTATACGGTTACGGAGCCGAGGTTCCATGTTCCTGCCTGACGGTAGTAGTGCATCTTGCGGAGAGGTTTGTTGTCGTCGTAGTCGATGGGGTCGTAGGTCTCGGATGTCTCAGTGCTGTTGCCATACGCCTTTCCGTATTGTGTGATGGTCTTTGTGCTGATGATGTCGCCGAACTCATTGCAAGTGGCTGTCTTGTCCGTAGTCATGCCCTCATTGACGATAGGCTCCGACTTTACGAGGCGGTAGCTGCCGTATTCGTCGAGCAGGTAAAGCGTCTGTGCGCTCACGGTGTCTTTTTCGTTGAGCAGAGCCACCTGGTCGTAGCGCTTGCCGTCGTCGGAAACCTTTGTCGTGACGGTCAGCTTTCCTGAATAGTTGGTGCCGTAGTAGTCGTTCTTGTTGACATAGGTGCCTTCGGCATTGATGAATGAACCGACAGCATCAAAGTCGTTGAGCAATCCGTCGAATTCATAATTTGAGGCATTAAGCGGGCGCATTGAATATACTGTCTCGATATTGTTGAGCTGTACCTTATATGCACCGAATGCGTCTGCCGAGTGGCTGTAGGATGCGATATCGTCGCCGTTCCAGGTTATGTCGGTAGTGTCGCCGCGCAGTGTCAGGTTGACGATGTGGCCTTCCTTGTCGAATTTGAAGTTGTCGTAGACATCGTAGGTTGGAGCATATTCGTAGCCTACGCGTATGCCGTTTTCGTCGAGAGTTGTCTTTACTACATATATTGTGTCGTGATAACCAGCCTTGTCATAAAAGAAGTAGTAGTTGTTGAGAAGCACAGGATAAGGTTTGTCGTAGTTGTACTCATGTGCTTCTAATTCCATGGATGTCATAGAGCCTGTAGTCTGCAGTGTCTCGTTTCCATGTGAGTCGTATGAGTAGAGCACGCGTGGGTTTCTCATTGTGGCGCTGTCGGAACCGTCGTATTGTGTGCCTGACATAGGTTGGAGTTTAGGCTTCACGTCGGCTACTGCCGAAATTGTTGCGGCTGTGCCACAGATTGCTGCGATGAGCATAAGTCTTGTAAATGTTTTCATAAGCTTATAGTTATTTGTTATACATGTGTGATTGGTGGTGAGTCACACGCTGTGGGATGGTGTGTGACTTAACACGGTGGCAAAAGTATTGTAAAAACAAATAATATGCAATAAAAAGACAACGACAAATGTACTTTTACGTGCAGAAGTACATTTGTCGTTGTCGGAGTGTCATTGTTTTTGCTCTTTGGCTATCTTTTGGTAAGCAGAAGGTGTCAGTCCGGTGACACGTTTGAAGTTGCTCACGAAGTTTGCCCGGCTTTTGAAACCAACGCTTTGCGATATGCTTTCGATGGTGAACTTGCCATAGTGCTCAATGTCGTTAAGTCGCCTACATGCCTCGCGAATGCGGGCTTCGGTGATTAGTGCGGTGAGGGTTCGCCCATATACCTCGTTGACCACCTGCGACACGTTCTTTGGTTTGTTGCCTATAAGCTCGGCAAGTCTGTCAAGTGAGAAATCTGTGGAGCAGATAGTGTCGGCATCCTCAAAAACCTTGTCAATGGCTTTGGCTATTGCGTCTTTGTCGTCGTCGCTGAGCGAGCTGTTTTGGTATTTTTCTCGTGAATGGTCAGCATTTGCTGCTGGTTTGTCGCGCTTCGTGTTGGCTGTCTTCCAGTTGGCAAGCAACTGCTCGTTCTTCTCGTATAGGGCGCGGTTGCCTTCTTTCAAGTCCTTGTTCTTGCGGTAGATTACAAACAGCAGGATTGACAGAACCACCGCTCCTACGCCAACTACTATGAGCACTATGTTTTGTGCACGTCGGTCGGATGCCATTTGTTGCATTTGCATGTCGGCGCGGTGGATTTCATCGAGAAACTGAATTTCTGACACTCTTTGCAGGTTACTGCTTGCAATGAATGAGTCCTTTGCCTCGATGTAGCGTATGTGGTAGTCATGTGCCTTGGCTGAGTCGCCCAATGCGCGGTAGACAACTTCGAGTTGCGAAGCCACTGTCGTCTTGAAGTCCTTGAGTCCTACGCTGTCAACATAGTGTTCTTGCTGTTTCAGGCACTTTTCTGCTTCACGGTAGCGCCTGGTCTTGATGAGTATGTGTGCGCGTGAGGAATATATGTTGGCGATGTAGCGTTCTGGTGTGAGCTGTGTGTTGACGTGTTTTGCCTGTTTGCTGAGCAATGCTAAAGCGTCGTTATAGCGTTTGTGGCGGCAGGCGTCAATCCATTGGTATTGCAGTTTGGCAAAGTCGTACATGTCAACATTCTGTGGCAGTGGCTGCTTGCTGAATGCCTTCATCTCGGCATCGATGCTGTTGAGGCGGTCGCGGTCGAAGGCTACGTCGGTGAGGTTGGTGAACGATGTGATAAGGCTGTTCCACTTTTTTGTCTCAATGGATGCATGAACGCCTTTCTTGTAATAGTCAATAGCCTTCATGAGCATGTTGTCCGACTCATACTGTTCGGCAATAATCATGTAGAGGTTGCCCATGTTGAGAAATGTGTTGGACATGTTTTGCAGGTCGTTGCACTCTTCACACACCTCAATTGCCTTGCGGTAGCACGAATATGCCTTCACGTAGTCGTAGTAGAAATAATAATATATGTAACCAGCATTGTTGAAGGCGGCGTTTATTTCGTGTTTGTCCTCATCGGACAGGCTTGGTGAGTAGCGGTTCATTACCACAGTGTAGCACAGCAGTGCGCGGTCGTATGCCAATGGCTGCTGGTGGAGCATGTCCCAAGCCATCTTGTTGAGCTTCTGTGTGGGTATGTTCATCAGCTGCATGTAGTTGGCGTTTTGCTTGGCACCAGTGTTGTGGCATACGAGCAACAGCATAAATACAACAAATGCTGTCTTTATCCAGTTATGTTTACGCTCTCTCATTGTAAAAACATTTGTAATTGGCTACAAATTTATTGTTTTTTTTTGAAATACCAAAAAAGGAGTCACTCTAAAAAGAGTAACTCCTATGTTAGTTGTGGTACCACCAGGAATCGAACCGGGGACACAAGGATTTTCAGTCCTTTGCTCTACCAACTGAGCTATGGCACCAACTGCGTTTTGTTTGCGTGTGCAAAGGTACGCATAATTTTTGGTTCCGCAAAATTTTTTGCAAAGTTTTTTAGGGGGTGTCGAGCTCCTGCTCGACACA
>JBNMLZ010000121.1:0-4632 GCA_050875085.1 Prevotella sp.
ACTACTTTATCTGTCTTATGTAAATCTTTTCAAAGAACTCTTTCTTTTGTTGTGCGGCAGACGGGAGTCTGCCGTTCCGGGTGGGGCTAAACCCTCATTCCGGTTGCTTCCGTTCGTTCTCGAAAGCGGATGCAAAGGTATAGCTTTTTTGCTTATCTCCAAAACTTTTAAAGGGAAAAGATTACTTTTTGTTAGTATTTTAACAGTTGTTTACATTTTATCATTAGTATTATTGATGCACACCTTATAATATATTATATTAGAGCTTACATTTATCATACTCCAATTGTTCTTTTTTTGTTCGCACACACCACACGTTTCGGATTTTATTTGTATTTTTGCCACGCATGTAGAGAGTTTTATTAACAAATGCGCGAAATTATGACACCGAAAAGACACTTCACAATAATTATATTGTTGGCTTTATGCCTCGCCCAGGCCTATTGTATGCCGAGAAAAGCCCAAGCAATCATCAACCCTGCCATACAGCACAAGTATGAGCGGCTGGAGACCATGCCGAGCCTCATCCTTGCGCCATTGGGCGAGAACTACTACAAAAGGCAGCGGTTCGACAGCGCCATGGTGTGTTTCTCCATCGTAGCCAACCGCTACAACCAGCGCATGACCGACAGCGAGAAGAACGTGTGCGCCAATGCCTACTACCGCTATGGTGCCATTCTCCTGCAACGCTACTACGACTACGCCAAGGCGCTGCAAAACATGCAGACGGCGCTCGACATCACCAAGGAGACGGGCGACAGCACGCTCAACACACCTATATATATATACATGGGCAACATCTACGTGTTCTACGCCGACCAGTACAATGCCGACGAGATGATGCAGAAGGGCTTCAGCATGTACCGCAAGGCTATGCGGCTTGCTGCACAGCAGCATCGATGGGACAACCTGATGATTGCCTTCTGCAACATCATCAGCAGCCGACCCGACTACGCGAGGAAGATGAATGTATACTCCGACGTGAGATACTTCCTCTCAATACGCAACATCGACCGCTCCACACCACTCTACGAACCAATACGCACCATCGCCGACGGCATGACGCTCATGGAGCGCCACGACTACCGCCGCGCCATCACCACATTCGGCAACGCCTACGCCAAGCTTGCCGACGCAAGCACCCCGGAGCAGAGCCTGCGCTTCCAGTCAATACCCATGTGCCACATCGCCGAGTGCTACGCCAAACTGGGCGAGACCCAGAAGGCGCTCGACTGCATGCACGGCATCGAGCAAAGAGCGGCAGCGCTCAACCTCGTCGACCTCATGCCCGAGATATACAGCCGCATCGAGACTCTCTACCGGCAGACCGGCAACAAAACCGAGGAACAGAAGTACCGCATGAAGTATCTTGAGACGAAGGACTCGCTCATGCATGGCATGGAGGTGGCGGGAGTGAAGGACATGCACTTCCTGCACGAGCTGAACATACTCAACAGCCAGCTCGTGGAGTCAACCTACCAGCGCGAGCGCCAACGGATGCTCCTCATCGGAGGCGGACTGGCAACAATCGGCATCCTCGCCTTCCTCATCGTGGTCTACCGCAAGAACCGCCAGCTCGACGCGCGCAACAAGGTGCTCTACCAGCACATGCACCAAATGCTGCAAGAACCCACACCCGAGCCATCAGCCATCCCCACCACCACATCTGCCACGTCTGCCCCCTCAACCCCCAAGAAGGGGGCCGCAACCATGTCCGACGAGCAGAAGACTGACCTCATGCAGCGCCTCAACCGACTGCTTGCCGACACCGACATTCTGTGCGCCGCCGACCTCACCGAGCAGAAGCTCGCCAAGCAGCTCGGCTCCAACAGCGCCTATCTGTCGAAGGTGGTCAACGACCTGTGCAACTGCAACTTCAACACCTACATCAACACCCTGCGCGTGAAGGAAGCCTGCAAGCGATTCGACGACATTGACGCCTACGGACAGCTGAGCATCGAGGGCATCGGCATCAGCGTGGGCTTCAACTCGCGCTCCACTTTCTCCACCGTTTTCAAGCGCGTCACTGGACTCACGCCATCGGAATATCAGCGTCAATCGCGCAAAAACGCTTAGATTTATAAATCCGAGCATCCAAACGGAATATGAAAAGCTGATTTTTATGACAATTTGCTATCTTTGCAACTGAATCCACGCCGACACACAAGACGAGTGGTTGTAATAACGCAAACTGTTATAAACATGAAGAAAAGCATTTTCAACTTGCTGTTCCTGCTCATCACAGTCACTGCGGCATCGCAGACAATGCCTACAGTGAGAGTAGCACACAGCCAGAGGCAAAAGTCCCTCTACGTAGAAGACAGCCGGCCGACCAACATGAGGCACCGGCAGACTCTCAACAACAATCCGCAGGCACGCCACATCCAGGCACGCTGCCTGCGCAAGGAGAAAATAGGCGACGGCATCTACAAGAACCTCTACCAGTGCTCCGTTGCCGGAGTGTGGAACAAGCAGATGTCGGAGTATGCCCCGACATGGACCACCTACGTCACATTCGACGAGAACGCCGGAACCGCGACCTTCACCAACCTTGCAGGATTCGACGGCGGAGCCTACGTGACCCCCGCCACCGTCACCGCACCTATGAGCAAAGGCACCATCACACTGCCCTGCTCCACCTACGACGGCAGCGACGGCTCGACACTGCTCGGCGACTACTGGGGTCTGCCCGTATATCTTTACGCCGGCGACTACGACGCATCGTCTGGCTCAATCCTTGCAGACGACAAACTTGAATTCAAGGTTGCCGCCGACTACTCCACCTTGCGCACCGACGACAAGGCAATGGCTATAGTCTATACCTACAAAGACCAACTGACCCCGCTTTGCTATGTTTCGAAACCATTGTTCGACATGGCAAACGAGACGGCATCATCAGAAATCAGCACCGACAAAATAAACTTCGGCAAGACCACGCCTGGCAACAAAGTAGCAGGCAAGTTCAACCTCGTGTCAACCGGTACGAAGGATGTCGACTACACCGTGAGCATCGACAACCCAGCGTTCCAGCTCGACGGCGACGCCAAGTCCTCCGTGGAGGCTCTGCAGACCAAGGAGATTAATATCACCTTCGCGCCTACTTCCGCCGGCGACTACAACGGCACGGCAACCGTCACCACATCCGAGGCAACCTACACCGTCGCCCTCTCGGGCAAGTGTGTCGAAGTGCCGACCGACTTCTCGTCGGTCTTCACAAGCGGCGACGCAAGCCTGCTCACATGGGACAACACAAGCGATTTTCCATGGAGCATCAGCGAGCAGAACCAGGCAGTGCCGGGCAACCTCGGACAGCAGCCCAAGTTCGACGAGGAGGAATATGAGAAGTGCGAGGAGGCAGGCATAGCCTACAACCCGATGTTCAACAGCACCATCAAGGCAAGCTACAACAGCCAGTCTGCCCTGCGCCTGTCGTTCGACATGTTCCTCGACGACGACCCTGCCGACTCGCTGCGAATGGAGGTTGACGGCATGAAGCTGTACGCCTATTCAAGCGGCAGCAAGAATCCTTACGCCTACAGCTGCGTACTGCCTAAGGGCAAGCACACCTTCTCATGGAACTTCGCCACAACGCTCTGGGCTGAGAAGAATGCCAACGTCTACATCAGCAACATGCGCATTGAGCCTGTCGATGAGTGGGCTGACGTGGTGAAAGCCGGCGACTTGAAGTTCCTCGCCATCGACATGACAAACATCGGCGGCAAGGCCTACAGCAAGAGCAGCGACGCCGTATTCCTCGCCGAGACCGAGACAAGCAGCGACAAATACGTAAGCTTTGAATATCCCGAGGGCAGAAAAGACATCTTCGTGGAACTCACAAGCTACACCGACGACAACACACAGGAACTGTCTACCGACGGCAGCGGCAAGTTAGGCTGCACAATTCCTGCCGGATTCAACGGCAACATCAGCATATACGTGCCTAAGGACGCCTACATCACCGAGGTGCGCTCCGGCGAGGGCAAGTATGAGAGCATGAAGCACACCTACCAGATTGTGGGCACATCCTACTACAGCACATCGGGCGCCTACCTGGCTGACGGCGGCTACAAGTTCAACTACCCATGCGACGTGACCTTCGACACCGACGGTCTCGTGAGATTCGACGGACTCTTCATCGCCAACGACTCCTACTACCCCAACCACAACATCATCAAGGGCAGAATAGGCACCGACGGCAAGATTCACATCCCTGCCAAGCAAGACTTCAACGAGGGCACACTCTATGGATGGGACAACGAGACATTCCTCGACCCGGCATCTTCCATCGGCCGCCGCTACTGGCTTATGGCAGGCCCAGTGGTGAACAACACTCCAGAGCCGAAGGACGAGCTCGTAATATCCATGTCGGGCGACAAGATGCTCCTCACAGCCGACGACGCGTTCGGCGTGTGGGCAACGACCAACTGCTACACCCTCTCCACATCAATGGAATACTGGATGCCGGGCACTCGCTTCTTCGCGTCGGTTGATGGCTACTCACTGCTGCTCGACCCCGAGAAGATTGACTTCGGCGCCACCTACCCCGACATCGACGTCACCAAGACCACAACCATCACCAACAACGGCAAGGACAACACCGTGAAGCCCGCCATCGAGGGCGCACAGAAGGAC
>JBNMLZ010000122.1:0-4542 GCA_050875085.1 Prevotella sp.
ACATTTATTAACAATAAAAAATGATGTTGCTTATGAAAAAAGTCTACACAGCATTTGCGGCAGCCATGATTGCTACCGCTTCATTCGCACAGCCCCTCGCCCACCCCACTACACAGGGTCCGTTTGCCAACAACACCCTGAAGTACCAGCCACGCATCAGTCAGAACTCGGGCAAGATTCTCGACTTCATGAGACCTAACACTGCAAGCAACACGCTAAACCCCATGTTCAAGGCACGCGCCAAGAAAGCAGCGAGCGAATCAGAACTCATCACCAAGCAGCCTGAAGGCACGTTGCACGCCAACCTTTACGGTGAGGGCGTAGGTTATCTTGTTTTCTGGGGCTACGTCATAAGTTCGGCAATAGACGGCAACACAGAGAACTATGTGGAAGGCCCCAACGGGGAAGTCTACCTTCAGAACGCGCTCGGAACCATTGGCCAGGGCAACTGGATAAAGGGCGAGAAGGCTGAAGGCGACACCATACAGTTCAAGTTCCCGCAGGTATACTACGCACAAGATGGAACCGACGACGACGGCAACCCAACAGGCGAGACAGAATACTACTATCTCTACCGCTCCGTGCTCACGACAACAGACGAGGGCAAGACGCTTGCGCCCGACGAGACATCGCAGACCATCAAATACGTGCTGCGAAACGACTCGCTCATCCGCGTCGACAACTATGACAAAGATGTGTACCTCGCACTTTGCACCGAAGACGGTGATTGGACTGGCTACGCCGACTTCTACCAGACGTGGACAAAGATGAAGGAAGCCGCACCAGTTCCGCCAGCATCAGCCACCGCATCCGACTACCAAATCAGCTTTGTCAACGAAGACGGACAGGACGACGCTACCATCACCAAGGTAGCCATCGACGGCAGCGACATCTATATCGGCGGACTCAACGAGTCGGCGCCCGACACATGGGCTAAGGGCAAGATTGAAGGCGACAAGGTGGTGTTCTCAGGAAAGTCATACATGGGTGTAGACAAAGTGAACAGCGCCCACACATTCTTCTCGGCTTTAGGAAGCAAGAAGGTCTACTATGAAGGCTTCGACGATTATATCGACAGCGTTTACTTCGAGAAGTCTATCAGCTTCGACTACGACGCCACTGCCAAGACGCTGAAGTCGGACGGAATGTTCGGAGTGAACTTCGGCAGAAACGATGTATACACACTTGCCACATACACACAGCCGCAGTTCAAGCCATGGAAGGAAATCCCTGGCAAGCCAGCCGACCCTGAACTGTTGCAGTTCATGGCATACGACGACGATGAAGGCTACGGCGGACTTCAGTTCTGGTTTGAGAAGATTTCTGCTGACGGCAACCTGCTCAACACCGACAAGCTCTTCTACAACGTCTACTTTGACGATGACCTGTTCACCGTAGAACCAGATGAGTACCCGAAGGTCAATGAGGAAATGACTGACATTCCATATAAGTACACTGAAAACTACGACATTACAATGTCAGGCGGCACACACACATTCTTCTTCTACACGACAGGCTTCTCAAAGCTCGGTCTGCAGACCCTCTACAAGGACGTCGACAATGTGTACAAGTCGAACCTCGTGGAGTATGACATCGATGAGGACGGCAACTTCACTCCTGTCACAGGCATCAGCAAGACAGAAATCTCTACTGGCAGCAACGACGTGAAGAGCGTTAGATTCACCGACCTAAGCGGACGCAGTGTAAGCAAGCTCACTGATGGTGTATACCTCAAGACAATGACAATGGGCGACGGCTCACAGAAGACCGTTAAGGTTGTCAAGAAATAATTCCATCTAACATTTTTAGTAAACATGATTGAATAAAAGAAAAAATGGCATCCCAATATCCACACATATATATAATGTGGAAAGACGGATGCCATTTTTCCATACAGAAGCGCAATGTTTCTTTCCCCAAACAAAAAAATCAGTGAAAATGAAAAACAACAAACGATTACTCAGCGTGATGTTGCTTGCGGCAACATTCTCGGGATATACAATCACGGCATCAGCCGACAACGGCAAGGTGGTGTTCAGCGGAAACACGGGCGCCGGAACCGTGAAGTACTTCGGCACAAAGAAGAAGGAAAGCTACGACGTGGCTGTAATCCTTGCCGACAAGAGCTTGAAGGGCAAGAAGATTGAATCGATACGCGCACCGTTCTACAGCAGCGACAACATTGCGAACGTGAAGGTGTGGATTTCGAAGAAGCTCACGCTTAAGGACAAAGTAAACGAGCCCGACGTGACGAGCCTCAACGCGACATTCAACGGCAACACGGCATCAGCCTCGCTTGCCGAGCCTTACACAATCGACAGCGACACGCTGTACGTAGGCTACTCGTTCGACGTGACCAATACCGACAAATATTCGGAATACCCTATAGCCGTGTCAACCGAACAGAACTCAGCCGGCTTCTTCCTGCACACGTCGCGCACCTACCGCAAGTGGCAGGACAAGTCGAGCAACGGCAGCTCAGCCATTGAAGTGGAACTGTCGGGAATTGACGCCAACGCCGTAGGTCTTGCAGAGATTGACAAGGTGTATGGAGAAGTGGGCAAGGCATCCGACGTTACTGTCACACTGTACAACCATGGCTACAACGCCATCAAGTCGGTGAGCTACAGCTACACTGCCGGCGACAAGACTGGAAGCGGACAAGTAGAGCTGGAAAATCCAGTGCCTGCCATATATAATGCCTCCACCGACATCGACGTAAGCATTGCGGCAATAGACGCAAAGGGCAAATATCCGCTCAAGTTCACCATCGACAAGGTGAACGGCGAGGCCAACAGCGATGCAACCACGGAAGAGGCTGACTACACTGTGTTCACAAAATTCCCGAAACACAACCCCGTGATGGAGGAATACACCGGCACATGGTGCGGTTGGTGTCCGCGTGGCTTCGTGGCTCTTGAGGTGATGAACCACCGTCATTCAGACTTCATCGGTCTGTCCTACCACAACAGCGATGCCATGGAGATTATGTCATCGACATATTTCCCGACAAGAGTCAGTGGCTTCCCGTCTGCCGACATGGACCGCATGTACGGTCAGCTTGACCCATACTATGGTGCTGGACAAGAAGACTTCGGCATCGAGAAGTTGTGGAAGGCAAACGCCAAGTTGCTTGCTCCTGCAGCAGTGGATGTGGATGCAGAGTATGCCGACAATGGCGCAAAGATTGCAGCCACAGCCAAGTTAACATTCCCAGAGGCTCATGCAGACGCCGACAAGTACAAGGTTGAGTTTGTACTTGTGGCTGACGACCTGCACGGTGAAGGAAAGTTGTGGGACCAGAGCAACAATTACACCGCAAGTAACGCTGGCGAACTGCCTTCACCCGAGGCAGACCCGTTCCTTGCCGGCCAGTCAACAGTCTCAGGTCTGCACTTCAACGACGTAGTGGTGGCAACAACCCGACTCACAAGCGGACTTGCAACTCTCCCTGCAACCATAGGCGAGGACGAGACTGTAGAGGTGAAGGGTGAGTTTGAGACAGCCAATGTGGTAAACACATCTGGCAATTCACTCATCCAGGACGCATCGAAGATGCGCGTTGTTGCAATATTGATAAATGCCGACGGCACTATAGCAAACGCCGCCAAGGCAAATGTAAAGGGCGCCGAGTCGACAGGCATCGCCACCATCGGCGGAAAGCTTGACTCTGTTGATACACCTGCCGCCATATACGACCTTCAGGGACAGCGCGTGGCAACCATGCAGCGCGGCGTGAACATCGTGAAGATGGCATCGGGCAAGACGGTGAAAATTGTAAAGAAGTAAAAAAGGAACAAATCACGTTCCTTGAATTGAAAACGCTCTGAAAGAGTTTTTGCTCTTTCAGGGCGTTTATTTTTTTTATAATTTCTTCATTTCCTCCTCATGCTGCTTTGCCTTGAGGAACAGATGCCACTGGTTCTTGGCACGCACGAGGTTGTGCTCCGGATAGCTGCACTTCCAGTAGTGGTCGCCGTTGAGGTAGTCCCAAAGGAAGCGCACTGCCTGCATATACGGGAACAGCTCGGCTGCATACGGCAGGAGTGAAATCTCAAGCGGCGAGAGAAACGACGATGCCGTCTCCAGATAGCCGCGTGTGAACGCCTCGAAGATGTCCATGCGGAAGTCAATCTTGTCGTACTCGGGCGAGTCTTCAGCCACGGTGTTGGCGGCGGTGCGCAGGAAGTCGCCATAGTCGCTGACAAACAGCGAGGGCATCACTGTGTCGAGGTCGATAACGCAGAGCACGTGTCCCTGTTCGTCGAACATCATGTTGTTGACCTTTGTGTCGCAGTGGCACACGTGCTTCTTCAGCTTGCCCTCGCGCAGCAGGCGCTCTCCGAGACACATCTCGTACATGTACTTCTCAATGTCTGCCACGAAGTCCTTCACTCCGGCGGCACGTCCGGCACGGTCTTCCTTCAGAGCCTGGCGCAGCTGGTCGCGGCGTAGCTCCATGTTGTGGAAGTCGGGGATTGTCTCGCCGAGCTTGTCGGGGATGTCGGCAAGGCGCGCCTCGAAGTCGCCGAAGGCATGGCC
>JBNMLZ010000123.1:0-4531 GCA_050875085.1 Prevotella sp.
CCGCTTGGCGCGTCTCGGACGCACCGGGCGACTCATCACAGTGCCCGACGGCTTCCTGCCCGGCAGCGAGGTGGCGAACGCCACCATACTGGGCTACGACATGAACAAGGTGTATGAGGGCCGCGGACCGCTTGAGGCGGCTTCCATCGGCTACGACATGGCTCCAGACGACCTCGCCCTGCGATGCAACATCATCTGTCTTGAGGGCGGCACCATCAAGAACCACCACGGCGGGCACCTCACCACTGAGGAGAGCCAGGAGCTTATCGACCTGCTCAACGAGCGTCTCGGCAACGACCGCATACGCTTCATCAAGGGCATCCAATACCGCCACCTGCTGATAATAAAGGGCGGCAACAAGCACATCGTGTGCGCCCCGCCGCACGACCACCCCAATGAGGAGTGGCGCAAGCTGCTCGTGCGTCCCGAGAAGGGACACGAGCACGAGGCGATGGAGACTTCCGTGCTGCTGAACGACCTCATCATAAAGTCGCAAGACGTGCTTGCCGACGCGCCGCTCAACCGCCACCGCCGCGAGCAGGGCAAGGACGAGGCAAACAGCATCTGGCCGTGGGGCGGCGGCTACCGTCCGCAGATGAAGACGCTGCAGGAGATGTATCCGCAGATAAAGCGCGGCGACGTGATTTCAGCCGTCGACCTGATACGCGGCATTGGCCACTACGCCGGACTGCACAACATCATCGTGCCGGGTGCCACAGGACTTGCCAACACCAACTATGAGGGCAAAACGCGCGCGGCGCTCGACGCCCTCAAGAATGACGACTTCGTGTTCCTACACGTGGAGGCAAGCGACGAGGCGGGACATGACGGCGACCTTGAGCTGAAGTTGCGCACGATAGAAAACCTCGACAGCCGAATGGTGGGCCCGATATTCGAGGAAGTGTCGAAATGGCAGGAGCCTGTCTGCATCGCCGTGATGCCCGACCACCCCACGCCCGTGGAGATACGCACCCACATGAAGGAGCCTGTGCCCTTCGCCGTGTGGTATCCCGGCATCGAGCCTGACAAGGTGCAGACCTACAGCGAGGTGAGCTGCGTGCAGGGCAGCTACGGACTGCTGCACCTGACTGAGTTTATGGACATGTTTATGAAAATAGGAGAAAAATGAAATACTACAGCACCAACCATACCGCCCCCCTTGCCTCGCTCCACGAGGCAGTAGTAAAAGGACTCGCTCCCGACCGTGGACTCTATATGCCGGAGCGCATAAAGAAACTGCCGAAGGAATTCTTCGACACCATCGACCGCCTGCCGTTCCAGGAGATTGCCTACCGCGTGGCCGACGCCTTCTTCGGCGAGGACATCAAGGCGGACGACCTGCGACATATCGTATACGACACTCTGCAGTTTGACTGCCCGATAAAGGAAGTTGAGCCAAACATCTACTCGCTTGAGCTATTCCACGGACCGACACTTGCCTTCAAGGACGTGGGCGCGCGCTTCATGGCGCGTATGCTGCAATACTTCATCCGCGAGGAGGGCACGCAGAACGTCAACGTGCTGGTTGCCACGAGCGGTGACACGGGTTCTGCCGTTGCCAACGGATTTCTCGGCGTTGAGGGCATCCACGTCTACGTGCTATACCCGAAGGGAAAGGTGAGCAAGATTCAGGAGAGCCAGTTCACCACGCTCGGACAGAACATCACAGCCATCGAGGTTGACGGCGTGTTCGACGACTGCCAGACGCTCGTCAAACAGGCGTTCATGGACGACGAGCTTAACCGGCACATGAAGCTCACGTCGGCCAACTCCATCAACGTGGCGCGCTTCCTGCCGCAGGCGTTCTACTACTTCAATGCCTACGCACAGCTCAAGCGCATGGGCAACGAGAACGGCTACGTGATCTGCGTGCCGAGCGGAAACTTCGGCAACATCACCGCCGCCATATTCGGCCGCGAGATGGGATTGCCAGTGAAGCGCTTCATCGCTGCCAACAATGCCAACGACATTGTATACAAATACTTGCAGACGGGCGAGTACAACCCGCGCCCGAGTATTCAGACCATAGCCAACGCCATGGACGTGGGCGACCCGAGCAACTTCGCGCGCATACAGGATCTGTTCAAGGGCGACTGGCGCAAGATTTCGAGTCTGATGAGCGGCGCGACATACAGCGACGAGCAGATTCGCCAGGCAATGCGCCACTGCTACGAAGCCAACCACTACATCCTCGACCCGCACGGAGCTTGCGGCTACCAGGCCCTGAAGGACTTGCTGCTCGACGGCGAGGTGGGCGTGTTCGGCGAAACGGCACACCCGGCAAAATTCAAGGAAACGGTGGAAAGCGCCATCGGCGCGGAAGTGGCAATACCCGAACGCCTTGCCGCCTTCATGAAGGGAGAAAAGAAAAGCATTGAGATGTCGAAAAACTTCAGCGACTTCAAGGCTTTCCTGATGAAAGAATAAAAAAGAAAAGAATATCTGAAACAAACAGGAGGTCGGGCGATGGCGCCCGACCTCCTGTTTGTTTATATGCTGTTACTTCACAATCTGCTTAACGCTCTTGCCGTTGGCAAGGCGGTTGATTACGAAGCGGCTTGACTTAGGATTGCTCACCTTAGTGCCGTCGATGTTGTAAGAGGCAACAACCTTGCTTGACTCGCCCTCGGCTGTGACATTGTCAACTCCATCTGTTGTTTTCTGTGTGTCGAGACGCCATGAAGCATACCAAAGGGTATTCTTGTCGGTAGGCGACTCCATAAAGCCGAAACCTACGATGTAGCGTCCGTCAGGAGTGATGGCGCAAGGAGTGTTGTTCTCGTAGCCGTCCATTGTGTTGAGTTCCTCAATTGTAGGGAAAACCTCGGAGAGGTCCTTTGCCTCGGTAGAGCCAGCCTCGCAGATAATACCTGTTGTGCCCTGGGTCTGCTTATTGACAATTGTACCGATGATTGTGCCGTCGTTAGAGATGCCGTTGGCAAAATAGTAGAACACATCATTCTTGGAAGGGCATGAGATGATCTGCAGAGTGTCAGCCTCAACATCATAGCGCGCGATGAACTGACCTTTATCTTGCTCACCTGCATATAAATCATAGTTCTCATGAATATTCATTGCAACCCACTTGCCATTGGCGCTAATGGCTGCACCGTTGAACTCGTCGTATTTCTGCCATGACTCAAAAGTCGGGTTGAAGAAACGCTTGCAAACAGGCACCAAAGAATATGTCTTGTTGTCGGCATTCTTCTGCCAGAGAATCATTGGACTTGTTGCATAATTGTCGAGAACATCACCAATGATTACATCGCCATTCTCGCTTGACATTGTCGGGGCTACACCTGATTGTATCTCAAAGCCAAGGGTAGACTCCTTCGGCTCTGGCAAGTACTGCAACTCACCATTAACATAGATTATTGGAGTTCTTGTAAAAGCATCATCATACAATACACCCAGCTGCAATGAGTCACCAGCATTGGTGCTGTAAAGAGTACTTCCACCATCCTCATGAAGCTTGGTGTACTTGCCTGTTGCGAAGTCGAACTTGGCTGCACAGTCCTCCATGTAACCATAGCCAACACCATCGTTGCTGATGCTTCTGATGTCGGAAGTGGCGGTCTCATCCTCTCCTGAAACCAGCTTCGGTGAGATGAATGCCTTTGTCTCAAGAGTGTTCATATCGGTGATGAAAGCATACTCGCCTGTTCCGCCTGCTATATAGCGGCCGTTTGCAGAGATGGCTGAAGCTTCCAAATATGCGTTAGCCGACTCTCCCTCACCAAAAGGAACGAATGTGATTTTTTGGGCACTTGCCATGCCACATGCAGCCAACATGGCTACACTGAGTAAAAATTTTCTCATAAAAATATTATTAATAATTGATGTTGTTTTTATTATCCCTCATATTTTCGTTACAAAATTACATTTATTTTCCCGATTTTGTCACAACCAATAAATATATTTTGTTAAAAATCAACAAACGCGGAAAATATTCACACAAATTGGCTCAAATATGAATAATAAACCCATGATTATACAGCAAATGCTTACACATTATATTATTAAGCAATAACAAAAGAAGATAAAAACTATTGGCTGAAACATTTTGCCGTGTGAAACGAAAATCGTAACTTTGCAGCGCAAAACAGATACATATACGGGTCGTGCCAGTTTGATCGGGATACTCATCAATAAAAAAATCGAAACCGAGAAGACTTCTCTTGCCAATGGCGGGCCATATAAAACCCTCAGTGGACTAAGCTGTAAAGCCGGTGGATTACAAAGGCGGAGAGCTCTCAAATCTTACATACTCGGAGTTTCATCACATCACTGGGCGACCTGTTTTTCTCATATAAGGAAGTGCCGAGCCAAAAAGCTCGGCACTTATTTGTTTATATATATATATATTAATGTCTAACCAACTAATTTGAAGAAATGTTTTCCGGAATAGTAGAAGAAATGGCAACCGTGGTTGCCATAAAGAACGACAAGGAGAATGTGGACTTCACGCTCACATGCTCATTCACAAGTGAACTGAAAATCGACCAGAGCGTGGCGCACAACGGCGTGTGCC
>JBNMLZ010000124.1:0-4520 GCA_050875085.1 Prevotella sp.
AGCAAGTAGTAGAAGAATTCGAGAACGAAAAAGTTAGTATCACCGTTGAGAATTCAACCGAGTTCAAGGCTGGTGATATAGGCAAGTATCTGACTGGATTTGAAGTGTTAAACCCTGATTTGGTGATTTGTCATTTAGATGCCAAAGCTTCGATGCAGATAGACCTCACAATCAACAAGGGCCGCGGCTACGTCACTGCTGACGAGACCCGCGCGTTCTGCACCGATGTCAACGTAATTCCAATCGATTCTATCTACACCCCAATCCGTAACGTGAAGTACGCGGTAGAGCCGTATCGTGTCGAGATGAAGACCGACTACGACAAGCTCGTCCTCGAAGTCACAACGGACGGTTCCATTCACCCGAAGGACGCTCTCAAGGAGGCAGCCAAAATCCTCATCCAGCACTTCATGCTCTTCAGCGACGAGAAGATCACTCTCGAAAGCCCGGAGCACGAGGGCAACCAGGAGTTCGACGAGGAGGTGCTGCACATGCGCCAGCTCTTGAAGACCAAGTTGGTCGACATGAACCTCTCGGTTCGTGCGCTTAACTGCTTGAAGGCTGCCGACGTCGAGACACTCGGCGACCTTGTTCAGTACAACAAGACCGACCTCCTCAAGTTCCGCAACTTCGGTAAGAAATCGCTTTCAGAGCTTGATGATTTGCTCGAGAGTCTGAATCTGTCGTTTGGAACTGACATTTCTCAGTATAAATTAGATAAAGAATAAAACAAAATGAGACACAATAAGAAATTCAACCACCTGGGCCGTACTGCATCTCACCGTAGCTCCATGCTCGCTAACATGGCCGTTTCGCTGATCATGCACAAAAGAATCACTACGACCCTCGCCAAGGCAAAGGCCTTGAAGATGTATGTAGAGCCGCTGATCACACGCTGCAAGGACGACAGCACAAACTCTCGTCGTGTAGTGTTCAGCTACCTCCAGAACAAGTATGCCATCAAGGAGCTCTTCAGCACTGTAGCTGAGAAGGTGGGCGACCGTCCCGGTGGCTATACTCGCGTTATCAAGCTCGGCACTCGTAAGGGTGACGCTGCTCAGATTGCATTCATCGAGCTCGTTGACTTCGACGAGAACATGGCTAAGACTGCCAAGGCTGGCAAGAAGACTCGCCGTAGCCGCAAGTCTAACGCTGAAGCTACAGCTACAGAGGCTCCTGCAACAGAGGCACCTGCAGCAGAGGCAACAGAGGAGCCGAAGGCTGAATAATTCGATTTATCGACTTTATCTCAATACAGGAAGGTCTGACGGAACCCACGGGTTCTGCCAGACCTTTTTTCGTTTCTGGAGGATTCATGAGAACGTTTTTGAAGACAAGAGAACATGTTTGTTGGGCAAGAGAACATTAGAACGTGTTTTATGTCAGGTTGCAAAAGAAAATTACAAGAGAAAATTTTTATACTTGAAACGCTTGCCATGTCGCATATTTGTTGTATCTTTACCCCGTAGAAAACTAACAACTAAAAACTTCGACCTATGGAACTAAAACAAGCTACTGCCGGAACGATGGAGTCCGGCGACATCATGATTCAAATAGCCCCCACTGACCATGAGGGACTTGACATCCAACTGCAAAGTTCCGTTGCTTACCAATTTGGCGACCAAATACGTGCTGTGATACGCGAGACCCTTGAAGGACTTGGCGTCACCAGCGCTGAGGTACATGCCACCGACAAGGGCGCGCTCGACTGTACCATCAGGGCGCGCGCTACGGCGGCAGCCGTGAGAGCTACCGGGCGAGATGTGTGGGGATGACATTACGTCCCAGCCGCTCCCCAACTGTGGAGGATATGAAACGCGTTAACTAATTTAATCCTTTGATTCCTTTATGAAACGACTAAGAAGAACTATGATGTTTGTGCCAGGCAACAACCCTGGCATGATGCAGGACGCATACATTTATGGTCCTGACTCAATAATGCTCGACCTTGAGGACTCCGTCACCATGGCGGAGAAGGACACTGCACGGCTACTTGTCTACAATGCGCTGAAGTCGATTGACTACGGCTCTACTGAGATGGTAGTGCGCATCAACCCATTGAGTACTCCATATGGCAAGAAAGACATTGAGGCTGTGGTGAAAGCTGGAGTCGACGTGATACGTATGCCTAAGACCGAGACCGCGGATGAAGTGGTTGAGGTGGAGCGCGAGATAGAGAAAGTGGAACGCGAGATAGGCTGCGTTGGTCGTACGCAGATTATGGCGGCCATCGAGAGCACTCTGGGAGTGGTGAATGCCTATGCCATAGCCACCGCCTCGAAGCGCATGATGGGCATAGCCCTCGGTGCCGAGGACTATTGCGCCAACCTCAAGACGCAGCGTTCGCCAGAGGGTATGGAGCTACTGATGGCTCGCCAGACCATTGTCGTGGCGGCACGCGCTGCCGGCATCGATGCCCTCGACACGGTTTACTCCAACCTCAACGACATGGAGACATTCCGCAAGGAGGTGGAGCTTATCCACCAGCTTGGCTTCGACGGCAAGTCGATAATCAATCCGCGGCAGATTGAAATCATCAACGAGGTGTTCACTCCAACGCAGAAAGCCATTGACAAGGCATTGGCTGTGATTGCAGCCATCAAGGAGGCGGAGCGCAAAGGCTCCGGTGTGATAGCCGTTAACGGAAAGATGGTTGACCGTCCGGTGGTAATCCGCGCACAGCGCGTGATAGACCTCGCGTTGGCATCGGGCGTAATTAAAGAGGAGGACTTGGTATGAGCGCACTGAAAGAAAGACAGACCCTTGCCGGACAGGTGGCTCTGGCAATGGGAAAGAGTGTATACAACAATGTGAAGCACGACTTCAAGGACATCACACCGCGCATGGAGCTTCAGCAGAAAAGCCCCAAGCTTGTCACGCTTGAGGAGGCGATACGCCGTTCCGGTCTGCGCGACGGCATGACAATCTCGTTCCACCATCATTTCCGTGGCGGCGACAAGGTGGTGAACATGGTTGTCGACAAGCTTGCAGCCATGGGCTTCAAGAACCTCCACTTGGCAGCATCGAGTCTCCAGGACGTGCATGAACCGCTCATCCAGCATATAAAGAACGGCGTCATAACTCAGATTTCCACCTCGGGACTGCGTGGCGAGCTCGCCAAGGAGATATCGCATGGACTGATGGAGAAGCCTGTCATATTCCGCTCCCATGGCAACCGTGGCGCCGCCATCGCGTCGGGTGAGCTGCATATCGACGTGGCTTTCCTTGGCGCTTCGTCAAGCGACCCTCTCGGCAACGCCTGCGGCTACTCGCGTTCGGAGAATGCCAAGAGCATCTGTGGCTCATTGGGTTACGCGCTGCCCGATGCGCGTTATGCCGACAATGTGGTGATACTGACTGACGACCTTGTGGCTTATCCCAACACACCAAACTCCATATCTGAGCATGATGTGGACTTCGTGGTTGAGGTTGATTCTGTGGGCGACTCCTCTAAGATAGCCTCGGGTGCTATCCGCGACACCAAGAATCCTCGCGACATACTGCTTGCCAAGCAGGCAGCTAAGGTGATATTGAACAGCGGCTATTTCCGTCAGGGCTTCTCCATACAGACCGGTACTGGCGGCGCGTCGCTCGCCGTCGTGAAATACATTCGCCAGAGCATGATAGACCAAGGCATCACCGCGTCATTCGCCCTTGGTGGCATCACTGCCCACATGGTGAAGATGCACGAGGAAGGCTTGATAGACCGGCTCATAGATGTGCAGTCATTCGACAAGGTGGCGGCAGAGTCGCTCAAGAACGACCCTCGCCACAAGGAAGTTGCGGCGTATGAGTATGCCAGCGCAATGGAGCAAGGCTCGGCGACACATTATCTCGACATCGTGATATTGTCGGCATTGGAGGTTGATGTCAACTTCAACGTCAATGTGCTCGTCGGCAGCGACGGCATCATACGCGGTGCCATCGGCGGTCATCCCGACACGGCAGAGGACTCCGCGTTCTCGATCATCGTCTGTCCGTTGCTGCGTGGCAGGATACCGTGTATTGTCAATGAGGTGACGACACTCATCACGCCGGGCAGCTCGGTTGATGTTGTGGTGACGGAATACGGCATCGCCGTCAACCCATCACGTCCGGAGATTGCTGAACGCCTGCGCGCAGCCGGACTGAAACTCGTTACACTCGAAGAACTTCGCGACCGCGCGCTGTCAATAATTGGTACCCCTGCACCGTTGCCGTTTGGCGATAAGATTGTGGGTGTGGTGCTCGGGCGCAAAGGCGAAGTGCTTGACGTGATAAAAAACATTGAGGAGTAATTCTGGAGATAGGACGTTCAAGATTGTCTTTACATGCAGGAGAGTGTGTCGAAACTCGAATTTTTGAATTATCCGTGGCGGAGGTCTCCGGCCTCCGCTGCAACCATTTATTACAATTGACTATATGTCATTTTGGCTTTCTGCGGAGGCCGGAGACCTCCGCCACGGATAATTCAAAAATTCGAGTTTCGACACACTCTCCTGCATGTAAAGACAATCTTGAACGTCCTATCTCCAGAATTA
>JBNMLZ010000125.1:0-4336 GCA_050875085.1 Prevotella sp.
ACGGCCGGTGTAGATACCTGTCATCACGTTTACGGCGCCGAGCTCAGTCTCCTGACCCTTCTCGAAACCCTCAAGACCTTCCTTGGTCTCTTCGTTGAACAATACTTCGTAAGACGGATTGTAGAGCACTTCGGTAGTACCAGTAATTCCGTACTTCTCTAAAACTGACTTATCAAACTTTGCCATTTTTATTAAAATATTTTAGAATAGTGAATTAATTGAATCAACTTCCGTAGGCCGCGCTCCACTCTTGCCTTGTTGGGGCCGTTGTTTCTGCCGCGACGACTTTCATTGTCCTTATTACAACCGCAAAGTTATGAAAAAACTTCTATACGGCAATGTTTCTCTTGTACAAAATTTGCCTTGTTGCAATATTTTTTATGTTAAATAATTGCAAATGCTTGCACATTCGCGCTGTTTGCTAATTGTATATTGCAAATGTCGCGCTATTCTCCCCTCCGTTTCAGCATGCAGACGATGGGGTAGTGGTCGGATGCCTGGATGGTGTTGTCTACGCGGCAGTCGTAGGGCATCCATTGGTCGGAGCACATGATGTTGTCGATGCGCACGTAGAAGCCGTTGTAGTGGTAGCTGATGCCGGGTCCGTTGGCGGTGGCTACGTAGCAGTCGGTGAGTATTGATGCGAGGCGATGGCGCACGTAGGAGAGTGGCGAGTCGTTGAAGTCGCCCATGAGGATGATGCTCTTGCCGGGATGCCGGCTGATGTATTCCGCCACGGCGTCGGCTTGCGGGGCGCGTATGGCTGCCGACTCGGCGAGGCTGCGCCACAGTGCGCGCGACTCCTGTTCGGCGGAGTCTTTCATGAGTTGTCCCTTGAGCATAGCCTTGAACTGCGACCGCTGTTCTATCGATATGCCTGTTATCTCGAAGTGGTTGTTGATTACGATGGTGGTGTCTGCCTTGCCGGTCTTGAGGAAGAATGCCACAGAGGAGTTGTGGTTCTTTGTGTAGTATTCTATCTGCTCCTTCTTCACGATGGGGTATTTTGAGAATATCGCCAGGGTGTAGTCGGCGTTGGCGTCGTGGTGGGGCATCTGGGCGAGCAGCGTGGAGTCTACGATTTCCTGCTTGCGCCCTCCGCAGTAGGCCTCCTGCATGCATAGTATGTCGGGGTTCTCGCTCTTGATGAACTCAAGGAGCATGCTTGGCTCGTTGGTGTCGGTCCATGTGCTGAAGCTGAACACGTTGTACGACATCACCTTTATGCATCCGTCGGGCGCGCTGGCACGCATGTTGAGCGGCGAGTAGACGCGGATTGGTCCGAATCCGATGATGAGTCCGGCAAACGGTATGGTTGCCCACGTCTTCTTCACGCACAGCCAGAATATGAGGAAGGCGATGTTGAGCAGCAGGAAAACGGGAAACGCCAGCCCCACGTTGGCAAGCAACGGGTGGCTGGCGGGATTTATCCGGTCGGCATAGCCTACGGCGAGCATTGCCAGTATGGTGGCTACGTTGGCGCCGGCTATTATGCGGAGTGTGAATTTCTTCATGTTGTTGTGTTGTTGTGTGTTGTGTTGAGGGGCGTTGTGTAGAGTGGGCTGTTATTTGCGGCTGTTCTCAAACAGCTTTATTTTCTCCTCGCGCGTCAGGCTGTCGTAGCCCGAGCGGCGTATCTTGTCGAGGATGCGGTCGATTTCCTCCTGCTCCGCCTTGCGCCGGGCGTTGTACTGCCAGTCGGTTTCGTGGCGCGCGTCGGCGTTGCCGCCTGAGCGCGAGTAGGAGTTGCCTGAGCCGCTTGCCTGCTTGTGGGAGCGGCGCTCCCACTGTTGGCGCAGCGAGTCGAAGAACGACTGTCCGCCGCGACGGTTGTATGCCATGCCGGGGTTTTTGCGCCAGTAGCGTATGAGGAAGTAGCCGAACACCATGCCGCCGAGGTGTGCCACGTGTGCCACGCCGTCGCCGCTTGTCGAGAATGCCATGAACAGCTCGATGGCTGCATAGCCCACCACAAACCACTTTGCCTTGATTGGCACGGGCAGCGGGAAGATGAACATGCGCTCCTCTGGGTAGAGCATTCCGAAGGCGAGCAGTATGCCGTAGATGGCTCCGGATGCGCCGACGGTGGTCCATCCATTTGTGCAGTTCTGTGCTGCTAACATAATTTGTGAGAGGTGCAATTGTGGAATGTAATCAGTAGCGAGTATGTAGAACTGGCAGAATTGGGCGAGTTCCTGGAATAGTCCGGCACCTATACCACATACGATATAGTAGAAAAGGAACTTTTGTGGCCCCCACGTTCGCTCTACAATACATCCGAACATCCACAGGGCGAACATGTTGAAGAAGAGGTGGCTCCAACCACCATGTGCGAACATGTATGTAAGGAGTTGGTATATGTGAAAGTTGGGCGCGAGAAAGAAGTGCAGACCGAGATAGTTGTCGTTTAATATATAGGTGTATTCTGGCTTTCCGTCAATAATATTAACGTTCTGACCACATAAGATAGTGATTAAAAACACGGCTATGTTGGCTATGAGCAGAATTTTTGTAACTTTTGGAATGTTGTTCATTGTTGTCTTTTATATCTTATTGTTATAAGGTACAAAATTACTAAAAATCCATGTAAACAGGTATAAATCCATAGTTAGCGGGCTTTTTTTTCGGGTTTTTATGAACTTTTTTCTGTTTTTTGTTTGATTTGTCAGTGGAATACCCTAAATTTGTGGCTTGAATGAGTATAAGCGCGTGATTTTCAACACGTAAAGCATGGAAATTAAATTATAAACAAACAAATACACTAAAAGAATTATGAACAAGACAGAATTGATCGAGAAGATAGCTGTTGGTGCTGAGATTAGCAAGGACAGCGCGAAAAAGGCTCTTGAGGCTACAGTTGAGGCTATCAAGAACGCTCTTGTTGAGGGCGACTCAGTGCAGCTCATTGGCTTCGGCACATTCAGCGTTAACGAGCGTCCGGCTCGCGAGGGCATCAACCCTGCTACCAAGGAGAAGATTACAATCGCTGCCAAGAAGGTTGCCAAGTTCAAGGCTGGCGCAGCTTTGGCTGACGCCATCAAGTAAGAGGAGGGCTTTCAAGCGGTAAAGCTTCTCATGCTATACAAACCAATAAGGCTGTGGCACATGTGTGCCGCAGCCTTTTTTTGGTATGCAATGTTTAGTTCAAGTGAGTGTAATAAAAAAAGCGAAGCTTCAATCGGGAAGCTTCGCTTTTTTTATTTAGGGTTTCAAGAAGTCTTGATTACTTGGCATCCCACCATACGCGGGTGTCGTTGA
The DNA here is from genome assembly GCA_050875085.1 of Prevotella sp. GTDB lineage: Bacteria > Bacteroidota > Bacteroidia > Bacteroidales > Bacteroidaceae > Prevotella. The sequence goes on from JBNMLZ010000125.1 coordinate 3,259, forward strand.
AGTCGTCTTCTGTCTGCAAACCGAGGCGGCTGAGGGCCTCCTTGTAGTTGGCAGTGTTGATCTGTACCTCGTCCTCTGAGTAAGGCATACGGCGAACGATGTTGGTGGTCTTCACGCCGAGGTCCTGCCAGTTGTCGTGCTTTGTAACCTGTGACTCAAGAGCCGGGTAGCCAGAGCGGCGCCAGTTGGCGTAAGCCTCATACTCGTCGCAGAAGCAGGTGATCCAGTACTGGGTGTTGATCTGCTCGTAAGCCTTGTCTGCCTTGTACGGGTTGGCAGCCAGGTAAGCGTTGATGGCATCGCCTGTCAGGTATGTGCTGACAAGAGCCTTTGCGTTTGCGCTCGGGTAGGTGCTGAACTGCTTCATGGCGCAGCGTACGCCATTCTCGTAGAATGTCTTTGCGTCGCCGCTGATGAATCCGCGCAGGCAAGCCTCTGCAAGGAGCAGGTTGGTCTGTGCTGCTGTGCAGACGAATGAAGGACCTGTCGGGTCACCGTATGTTGAGCGGTTAGGCTGTGAGTAGGTCTTCTTGTAGTACTTGTCGCTGTTCTTGTCGCTGAGCACCTCGTCGGTGAACTCCTCCGGGAAGTACTTCTTGATAGAGTAAGCGGAAGTGGCACTCATGCTGTAGAAACCTGGCAGTGGCTTCTGCTTTGCAGGATCTGAGTTCTCAAGCTTTGCAGGGTCGGTGTCCTTTGTCTCATAGTCTGTAGGATATACACACATGATCAGAGGGATACGCGGGTCGTTGCTGTTCTTGAGGACATCGTAGAATGTCTTGTTGATGTAAGCCACACCCGGATCCTCGTGAACGATGATCTTTGCGTACGGCTCGGCAGAGTCGTTGGTTGTCACACCGCCGGTGTGCATCAGGTAGCAGTTGTCGTCGTTGGTCAGGATCACGCCGTTGGCATAAGCCTTGGCAGCGTAAGTCTTGGCGAGGTTGGCGTCAACCTTCACGAGGCGCATTGCGGCGCGGAGCATCAATGAGTTGGCAAACTTCTTGAGCTTGTCAACGTTGCCGTTGTAGAACAGCTCCTGGGTGCCGAGAGAGGCTGTGCCAGTGCCGAGGTTGGC
>JBNMLZ010000126.1:0-4230 GCA_050875085.1 Prevotella sp.
GCTCATGCCGGCAACTCCGGCGCCGATAATCAGAAAGTCGTATTTGAAAACCATCTTTTTGTTTTTTTCTTAATACACTGCAAATTTAGATAAAAATTCGAAGACATTACACAAATCATAGGCTTTTTTAATATTTTGCCAACGAAAAACATGATTATGCGCAATAATATGATTATTTTACTACCACTTTCAACTCATCAGCAACTTTCATTGGCTTTTTATTGCTTATTTATCTTTTTTATAGTAATTTTGTTTCAGTTATAATATCTATGAAACCCAACAAAACTACTTATGAACAATAATCTTAAAACAAAACTTTACACACTAACCCTGGCTGCATGTATGTCTCTGCCTGTATTTGCAGACAACGACTCACTCACAAGACTTAGCGGAAAGATAAACTCGTTGCCAAAAGTCACGATGCCGCTACAGCAGCCTCAACATGACTGGTTGCTTGACGCTTCGCAAGCCAAGGCACAGGTGTATGCCACTACCGACGGAAAAGGCATCGTGCTGACTAATGGACTTGTGGCACGCGTGTTCCGCGTAATGCCCAACCTTGCCACCGTTGACATCGTAAACCAAATGACTGGTGAGAACATGCTGCGTGCCGTAAGCAACGAGGGCATACTGTCACTCGACGGTAACAACTACACCTTAGGCGGACTGCAAGGGCAGGTAGAACGTGGGTATCTTGAATACCAATGGCTCGACACTATGACAACTGTTCCCAACTCATTCGTCGTAGAGGACATGAACATAGAGCCTGTAAAACCGCTCATGCAGTGGGCACGCAAGCGCTGGGCACTAAACAAAAAGAATCCAACGGGAAAATCGCTCGTCTTCACACTGCGCGGTCCTGAAACCATGAAGGATATTGTCGTCAGGCTGCACTACGACATGTACGACGGCATACCAACCATACGCAAGCGCATGGAGATTGTCAACGAAGGACAACAGACAGCCAAACTCGACAGTTTCAAACTCGAACAACTCAACTTTGCCGATGTGGAAAGCCCAGTAAGCGGCGACCCTACACTGATGAACACACCGAATATAAGCGTGGAAAGCAACTATGAGTTTGGAGCTGGGTCTATGTACCAGAAATTCTCCAACCAAACTGTGCGATGGGTTAGCGACCCGAAATACACCTCACAGTGTAACTATGACCTACAGACACCATGCGTGCTTGAAGTAGCCCTGCCCTATGGTCCAGACATATCGATAATAAAGGATAGCCCATTCATCTCTATGGACGTATACGAGACACCATACGACTCATACGACCGCGAGCGCCAGGGACTCTTCAAACGCCGCTTCTACCGTACCGTGGCACCGTGGCTCACCGAGAACCCTATATTCCTGCACCTCATAAGCTCCGACCCAGAGACTGTCCACCGCGCCATTGACCAATGCGCCGAGTGTGGCTACGAGATGATAATACTGAGCTTTGGCAGCGGTGTCGACATGGAGTCTGACGACCCTAAACAAATAGACAAGCTGAAGGAATTTTCCGACTACGCCCATTCCAAAGGCATCGAGATTGGAGGATACAGCCTGCTGGCAAGCCGGTGGATAAGCGACGACGTGGACGTGATAAACCCGAAGACTGGAAAACGTGGCGGCATGGCATTCGGCTCGTCGCCATGCCTGTGCAGCGACTGGGGATACAAATACATGGATAAAATTCGCTCGTTCTTTGAGAAGACAGGATTCACGGTATTTGAGAATGATGGTTCATACTCCGGCGACCCGTGTGCATCAACCACCCATGCCCACCACAATGGACTCGCCGACTCGCAGTGGCTTCAATGGAAACAGATAAGCAGCCTGTACGAATGGATGCGCGCCAAAGGCATATACCTGAACGTACCCGACTACTACTTCCTCGTAGGCTCGTCGAAAATTGGCATCGGCTACCGCGAGGTGAACTGGAGCCTGCCACGCGACCGACAGCTCATCCTCGGACGTCAGGTAAACTACCGGGGAACATTCGACCGCCTCGCCTCGTCGTGCTGGACATTCGTCCCGTTGACAGAATATCAGGGTGGCGGTGCCGCCGCTACGCTTGAGCCTCTTAACGAGCACATTGCCGAATACCGGCAGCACATGATACAGAACTACGGCGCGGGCATACAGGCGTGCTACCGTGGCCCACGCCTCTACGACACCGATACCACTAAACACATGGTGAAAGAGGTTATTGACTGGTACAAGAAATACCGCGTGATACTAAACAGCGACATAATACACCTGCGCCAGGCCGACGGACGCGACTGGGACGGCTTCATGCATGTCAACCCGGACGGCAAGGAAAAAGCCCTCGCCCTGTTCTTCAATCCCACCGACCAACCAATGAAGCGCGACATCAAGCTTCCGCTATACTACTCGGGACTCACCTCAAAGGCAAGCATACGCCTTGCCGAAGGAAAGGCAAAGATCTATAAACTCAACCGCGACGACACCGTTGACCTCTCGGTAGATATTCCAGCACGTGGATATGTTTGGTATGTAGTGGAATAAAAAGGCAACCAACAAAAAAGTCTGAGACATTAACGCCTCAGACTTTTTTGTTGGTTGCCTATTTTCTTTAGTACCCACAACGCCGACACAAGCATCAACACTCCAAACACCCATGAAATCACGGCACTCGCCACAAAACCCAACGACTGTGTGAAACCCGCCACGACAAACGTCAGGAACGACACTGTGGCGACGGTCAAGGCATAAGGCAACTGCGACGACACGTGATGCACGTGCTTGCACTCGGCTCCTGCCGATGCCATGATGGTGGTGTCGGATATCGGCGATATATGGTCGCCGCACACTGCTCCTGCCATACATGCCGAGATGGAAATGATGCGCAGCGGAGCGGCTGCCGGAAACACGGCTATACAGATGGGAATAAGTATGCCGAATGTTCCCCACGACGTGCCAGTGGCAAAGGCGAGACATGCCGCCACGACGAATATTATAGCCGGCAGGAGCATCTGCAAGCCTGCCGCGCTGCTTGCCACCACGCCCGAAACGTATTGGGCGGCACCAAGGGAGTCTGTCATGCTCTTCAACGTCCAGGCAAGGGTGAGGATGAGCACAGCCGGAACCATGGCCTCAAAGCCTTTGATGAGGCAACTCATGGCATCGTCGAACTTCAACGTGCGGCGCACGGTAAACATCACTATCGTGAGAATCAATGCTGCAAGCGAGCCTATGACCAGCCCAACTGATGCGTTGCTTGCCGCGAAAGCATCGATGAAATCGTGGTAGCAAGCATTCGAAGCATCGAAATATCCGCCCGAATAAACCATGCCCGCCATGCAGAACACGATGAGCATGATGATTGGCACCACAAGGTCGGCAACGGAGCCTTGCGTCTCGCGGTTCTTCCGCTTGTTGGGCTTTGCCCCCACTCCATGCTCCACGACATGAAGCTTGGTGTCTATCACCTCGTCGAGCTGTCCGCCCGTGCGCTCATACCACTCCTTTAGACGCGCGTCATACTTGCTCATTGCCTTGAAGTCAAAGCCCGTCACGACAATCAGAAACATGAAGATGATGGTGAAGAAGGCATAGAAATTAAACGGTATCGACTTGCAGAACAGCGCCAGTCCGTTCTCGCCACCCGTCACAAATCCCGACACGGCTGCCGCCCAACTCGATATGGGCGAGATGATGCACACCGGAGCCGCCGTGGAGTCGATGAGATAGGCAAGTTTCTCTTTTGTCACGCCATAGCGCACGGTGATTGGGCGCATCACCGAGCCTACCGTAAGACAATTGAAATAGTCGTCAATAAAGATGAGTATGCCGAGGATGATTGTTGCCACCTGTGCTCCTACCTTCGACTTTATGTGTCGTGACGCCCAGCGGCCGAACGCTGCCGAGCCGCCAGCCTTGTTCATCAGCGACACGATAGAGCCGAGCACGACGAGAAACACAAGTATGCCCACATTCCACGAGTCGGAAAGGCAGTGGATGAGTCCATACTGCTTTGCGTCGGCACCCGTGCCGACGGTGTCATTGAGCAGATGCGTAAGGAAACCCTCGAAGCCAGTGCCCATCGACAGGCAATAGAGCACCGCGCCGAGCACTATGCCGATGAACAGCGACGAGTATACCTCCTTTGTCTTCAGCGCCAATGCAATGGCAACGACGGGAGGAAGAAGGGACCATGCGGTCCCGATGAAATTGAAGTCCATAATTGTTGTTTTTTCTTTTTACACTTTCTCC
>JBNMLZ010000127.1:0-4165 GCA_050875085.1 Prevotella sp.
AATGACAAAACGCAACAAACACTCTGACCGCATGGCGGTCTGGATGCCCTGCAAGGGCTATGTCAAGCGTTGGCTGCTCGCCAACTACAATCGTCCCGATGAGGATTGGCCGGAATTGGTAAATTTGTCGGCGAACCGCGACCTCGCCGACGACTTCAAGCGCCGGCTCATACGCGCCGAGTCGCGCCGCGACCAGTCCATTCGCGGCCGCTACACCACCCGCGTGGCGATAGAGATAAGCATGGACATGTTTCACCGCTACGGCTGGGAGCTGTCGCCCACGGAGACGCTGCACTTCAACGCCCGCCTTGAGCGCGAGGTCAAGCTGGTGCTCCACACCTACAACGCCATGCTCTCCGTCACCGGCCTTAGCATCGCCGACCGCATCAAGCGCTTCCGACGAGCCACGGGCATCACCGAGCTTGACTGGGACACCGACTCCATACGCAAGGAGCTTCAGCGCAACGCCAAAATCAACGGCGAGGTCGATTTCGAACAATTAGTCAAGAATACGGAGCAAAAGTGTTGGGCGGTTTTGTCCAAAGCCGGACACATCACCGAGCAGGGCAAAGAGCTGTATTCTGCCCAGTAACTACAACAACTATCACCCCTCAGCCTCTCAACGCCACATCGGCTTAGAGAGGCTTTAAAAAGGCTTATTAAGGCTTAGTAAATATGGTAAATATTAATTTTGATTTCAACAATGTCGGAGGACTGGCTGAGTTTTACGCCATTCCTCCTTCCGATGTGCTGCGCATCCGCCACGACTACCGCCGTGACATCTATGCGCTGGAGCTGAAGACCCGCGATAATATTATTGTGGTTCCCGTCTATGGCGACCGCTCCTTCAGCTTCAGTGAACAGAAGTCCACTGCCGATGGTGGCGATTATTGGGAAGTTTCCATTGAAGGGGTAGTTCCTAAGCTCTGCCACGACAGTTCTGCAATCATCGAGAGTCTTGATCGTGGCGACTGGCTTGTGCTTCATATCGACAACAATGGCACTGTGCATCTTTCCGGTTCTGTCGACATTCCGCTCCAGTGTTCTTCCGACAAGTCTTCGGGTAGCTCGTTCACTGACCTCAACGGCACTACGCTCACGTTCTCAGGCAAGCAGCCTTCACCGTCGCTTGTCATTGATTTGGATGACTTGAATAAGATATAATCTATCGCTTTTATTGTCTGACTGCCCCGCTCCTCGTCTAAGGTGCGGGGCTTTTTTCTGCCTAATTTTGCCGTATATCACATATATCTATAGAATATGGCAAATAATGTTTTACGTATCAATGGCGAGATTTCAAGCTACCAGGTTTGGCGCGTCAACCAGTTCCTGAGCGAAAACAAGGGCAAGCCGGTCACTGTGCGCATGGCTTCTCCGGGTGGCGACGTGGCTGCTGCCGTTCAGATTTCCCATGCTTTCGCCGAGCATGGCGACGTCACTCTCATTCACGACTCGTTTAATGCGTCGGCGGCTACTTGGCTCTTCGGTGCCAAGACTATCAAGATGTATTCCGACTGTATGCTTTATGTGCATTGCTCTTCCAAGGAGGTGTTCTACTGGCAGAACATGAATGCCGACCAGCTCAAGCAAATGGGGGTTGCCAATGCCGAAGACATCAAGCACCTTGAGAACATCGACCGCATCATCGCCGACAAGTATGCCTCACGTGGCAAGAGGTCGGCTGATGACATGCTTGCCGTCATGAAGGCGCATCCTTGGCTCACGGCCAACGAGTGCAAAGACTATGGTCTTATCGACGAGGTCATCAATGAGAAGGCTCCTGCCAAGGCTGCCAACGACATGCTCAGCGCGTTCCGCAACTGTGCTATCCCTATTCCCGAAGATGGCTTGGCCGAGGAGCGTTCTTTCCTTCAGCGGCTCGGTGAGTTCTTTGGCTTTGGTGGCGAAGTTCCTCTGCGCGAATGCCATTCCCGTCTTGCGCCTCCTCCCAAGTCTCCCACTAATTCCACACAAACTATCATGAATAAAAAGTTCACCACTGTCAACACTCTCCTCAATGTGGAGGGTTTCGACGAGTCCGACTCAAAGGTCGCGCTCACTACCACTCAGCTTCAGACCATCAACGACCGTCTCGCCGAGCTTCAGGGCAAGGTCGAGAACAATGGCAACCTTGAGAAGCAGGTCAAAGACCAGCTCGACAAGTTCTCCGATGATGTCAAGAACACTGAGGGCATCGACGCCAAGATTTCAAAAATCAAGGAGGCGTTCGACAAGATTCCGGCTGCTGCAACTCCTGCCCCGAAGAATGGCGACGAGCCGAAAGACGAGTTCGCTGACTGCCGCAAAGATCCTATCAACAACTTTTACAACGAATAAGCTATGAATTTCAACGATCCTATCGACATCACCGCCGTCAATACTGCGGTGAAGGCTCACAGCAAGCAGATTATTGCTGTCAACCACCAGGCTGCCGACGCCATGCTGCGCCACATGTCGCCCATGGTGGGCATTACCGACTCCTACACGTTCACTGAGGCTTACTTCAAGAATGTTTCGTCTCGCTACACTGGCGTCTTCAAGGAGCAGAAGAACATCGGCTCGTTCGGCAACCGCACTCTCACGGTGCATCCGTGTGTCATCGAGGTGCGCGACGAGCCTGAGCGTTACCGCCGCACTTACATCACTGAGGTGCGTGGCGCTATTGAGATTGCCAAGCACCCGTTTGAGGTTTTGCTTGTCAACCACATCCTTCAGCAGGCGTCCGAAGACTTGCTGCCGTGCATCTGGAATGCCGAGCTTAAAGACGATTCCTCGCATACTGCTCTGAAGGATTCGTTCTATGGCCTCGGCTACCACATCAAGAAGGGCAAGACCGACAGTGTCATTGCTACTGGCAAGGGCAACCTCGTTTCTACCGGCAAGTTCACTCGTGCCGATGTGGGCGATCAGCTTCTTTCCATGTGGCGACACATGCCGGAGCTGTTCCGCAACCAGAAGTCCAAGCTTTACATTCCATATGCAATTGGCGACCTCTACGACGATTGGTTTGCCGATGAGCACCCCAATGTTCATTCGCCGGGTCAAGATCCCGACGAGACCAAGCAACAGACTCTCTTCGGTTCCAAGGGCATGTGCGAGCTTGTGCGCTGCCCGGGTATGCCCGACGATTCCTCTTTCGCCATGCTCACACTTCAGAACAATGTTGTTTATGGCATGGACAAGCAGAGCGACATGCGCACTCTCCGTGCTGTTCCCGACGATTACATGTTCAAGGCTCTTGGCAAGTATGTGTTCGGCACACAGTTCACCACGTTCCGCTCTGAGCTGTTCTGCTGCAACGACCAGGCGGTTGACCCGACTGATGAATAACCCTCTTAACACTGTAGATTATGGACAAGAAAAAATGTTACGACCTCGCCGACATTGACCCGGCTTTTGAGTGCGATGCTCAAGACAACATGGGCGGCATCGTTGAGTCTGTCACTTTCGGCTACCACAACGAGGTTGCCACTTGGCCTGACTACCCAAGCTCGTCCGACGCTGCGCTCTCGCTTGAAAAGGCGGGAGCGCTCGACGGCGACCTGGTTATGTCTAACGGCTGCAAGGCTTACAAGTTTGCTTTCACTGACAACACTGGCTCTTTCACCATCAAGCCGCAGGGCGAGACTGGCGGCGAGTCGTTCCTTATGGAGCTTACCATGGTGTCGGCACGTATCCGCAAGAAGATTCTCGGCTTCCTCAACGCCACCAAGGGGCGCAAGCTGTTCTTCATCGTCGAGGACAACAACGGCACTAAATATCTCATGGGCGATGCCCGGCGTGGTGCCATTCTCGCTTCCGACAGCGACGGCGCCACTACCGGCACGGCTGCCACTGAGCGCAACCAGACTACTCTCAAGTTCCAGTTCAACACTCCGCGTGCTCTCGTCTATGAGGGCGACTGCGAGAATATTCTCACGGCTGCGGGTGCCTAAATCTTGATTTTATGAAACTTACACAAGATTATTTCGAGGCGCGTTCTCAGGCTATGAAGTGGCTTGCCCAACCAGTGGGCAAGCGCAATTTTGCTGCAGGGCTTCAGATTCTCGGCAAGTCGGGCTTCAAGTCGTCTGTTCATGCCATGCTTTTGCGCAAGGGTGAGCAGCCTTGGACTGTCGAGAAGCTTACTTCGTGCCTTCGCGATGTCATCCAGCTCTACTACAAT
>JBNMLZ010000128.1:0-4129 GCA_050875085.1 Prevotella sp.
GATTAGCATATCGGGGGCGGGGGCGCCCCCGCTCCCAGTCATTCTAAAACCTTGTCATGAACTCCACGACAATCTTGTCCTTCTCGGAGCGGTGGGCAAGGTCGCTGTTGCGATAGAAATATTTCTCGTAGTTTATTCTGATGTCGCTCACGAACGGCTTCTTCAGGCTCAGCGTCACGCCTCCCGTCAGGCGCGAGCGCTGCGCGTCGTTGGTGATGAGCTTGCCTGCTTCATCGGCTTTGCCGTCGAGGTAGCGTGTGCCGTCGCTGTGGTCGCTCATGTAGTCGTAGCGCAGTAGGGGAGTGACGTATTTCACCATGTTGCGTGGGTTGCCCGTCGGAATGTCGTAGCTTGCGAACGTGTCGAAGGCGTGAACAGCCTTGAACGCGTCGTGGGCGTAGTGCTTGTAGAGATATTCCGCCTCGATGTGGAAGCCGTGCGACTGCCAGTACATTCCGGCGTCATACATCATGATGTTCACATCGTCGGGGCGTATCTTCTGTGTGCTCAGAGTGAGGTTGAAGCCGTGGGGAAAGAACATTTGCGCCTTGGCGGAGAAGTTGACGCCTTTTGTCCAGTAGTCTTTCTGGTTGGTCAGTCCAGAGCCGTTGAAGAGTCCGGCTTCGAGGATGATGGGAAATCCGGCGTTGACCGTGTAGCCGAGCGCCGCACCCACGTCGCGCACGTTGCCTACTTGCTTGGCAATGAACGAGCGGTTGGCGAAGTATTGCTGGTGGGGTGAGCGGTGGGCGTCGATGGTGAACGGCACGCGCATCTGTCCGATGGTGAACTGCAGACCCTTCACAGGCTTAAGGCGCGTGTAGGCGTCGAGCATCTTTATCTTGCCTTCGTCGCAGAGGTCAATCTCTGCCTTATATAATAAAATAGGTGAAAGTTGGCCGTCAACGCTGATGCGGGCGTTGCGCACCTCGAAGCGGCCCTCGCCCTCCTCGGTCTGGTATTCATACTTTGAGCGGATTGTTCCGTGCACGTTTACCGGCGACGGCTGCGCTTCCTGCGCCATTGCGCATACGGATGCAAGGCTCAGGACGGCTGACAGGAATGTTGTTCTGTGAAGTGTCATATTATAATCTTATTTTCTGTCGGCAAAGTTCGCCATTTGTTATTGTCGCCACATGTCAAGCGTGTTACAATTGTATTACATTTGTAGTGGGCGGGTGTCCCGCCCGACCAGTATAAGAATATCAAGACCTCAGTATCCCCTGGTCGGGCGAGACGCCCGACCTCCTAATGATAATTCGGAGCAGCATATTATATTTGTAACTTATTCCTTTATTTTAAATTTTATCTGAATATTTTTAACAAAATGTTTGCTGATTGAATAAAATTGTGTATATTTGCAATCGAAATATTCGCTGCATGAAACGTGTATTAATCTAAACAGAATTATTTATGACAAAGAAATCTACTCTAATTTTGGCTGCGCTGTCGCTGTTGGCTGTAGGTTCGGCTCGCGCCGACAAGAAGCTTGTGGCGACGGATTCGTCAACGGGGAAAGATCTCGCCACTGTCGCTCTGAGCGACATCAGCAAGGTAAACTTCTCTGATGGTAGTGTGGTATTCAACGCCATGTCTGGCGTGAAAACCTACATTCCGCTGACGAACAGTCTCGTACTCAAATTCGTCGAGGACTCTACGACAGGCATCTCGCAGGTTGGCGGCACTTCTGGTGACATCAAGGTGGGCTACGATGGCTACAGCCTTTCAGCATCCGGCTTGAAGACTGCCACCAACGCCTCTGTCTACACCATCGGCGGACAGAAGGCTCTCAGCCTGAACGCATGGACTGGCGATCCTGTGAGCACAGCATCACTCGCCAATGGCGTTTATATCCTTAAAGTTAATAACAAATCTATTAAATTCGTAAAGAAATGAACAAATTCTACTCTATAATGGCTCTCGGTCTCTTCATGGCCATGGGCGCCAACGCACAGACCGACAACGCTGCAACAACACCCAACCGTATGATTGTCAATACAACTGCCTATACCAAAAAGGCTTTTGCAATTGACGGCGTGAGCGACATTACATTCGCTACAAAGGAGGGACAGGTGAAGGCAAACGTTGAATTCATCGAATACAAGAAGGATGATAACAACAATGATATTGTAACTGTGGCAGTGACCCGTTCCGATCCAAACTCTTCATTCTCTGTCGTTGTGCTGCCTACAAACACGGCAAAACGCTATACCGCAGCAACGTTGGCACAGTATTTCGAGCAGAAGGGATCGGCTAAGTATTATCAGGATTTCACACATGGTGACCTCTCTGGCTTCGATACGCCACTTCGTGGCAACACCGACTACACCGTTCTCACATTAGCTTATGATGAGTATGAAGTTCCTTGCGAAATGTCAACCTGCAACTTCACGACTCCGCCAGTGAAAACTGTCGGCACTCCAAGCGTGACATACACTGTTGACGAGGTTACTCCGTTCAGCGTGACCCTTACAGTCACTCCTAACGAGGACTGCCAGGAGTTCTTCTGGTGTCAGTTCGCCAAGGACGGCGCACAGCAGCAGTTCGAACAGTGGGGTCCAATGATGGGTTTTGCCAATATTGAGGATATGGTTAAGCAGTTCAGCGGATATGGATATGCTGAGGCTACAACTAACACATGGAAAGACCTTGCGCCGGCTACCGACTATGAGGTGATGGTGCTCCCGACAGATATCGATGGCAACTATGGTGAAATGGTGCCTATCTACTTCACAACAAAGGAACTCGGTGGTGACGGTCTCGCATTGGTTGACATCCAGATTGGTGAGTTCGGCAGTACAGATGGTGCGTACTGGCAGAAGGTTATCAATACTCCTAACGAACAGACCAAGATGTTCCGTGATGCCATTGTCGTGAAGGACAAATATGATGTGCCTAATACTGGCGATGAAGACGGCGGCATGGGCGGTGACGAAGGTGTAATTGCATACCTTCAAACTGAATATCCATTCGAAATTCCGGGCTGGAACCAGTACGCTACCGATGAGGCTCAGTGGAATGTGGATCCGGCTACAAGCTATGTGGCTGTAGCACTTGCGAAGAATGCCAAGGATGAGTGGGGCACACTCGTTAAGAAGGAGTTCACAACTCCGGCTTCTCCTGCAAACATCGCTCCTGCTAAGGTGAAGGCTGCCAAGGCAACATCTGCTGTTATGAACCGAATCAACGTGAAGAAGGCTAACCGCACCGCTGTTGCTCCAGTACGCAGCAATGGCTTGCAGCTCATCGAGCGTTAAATTACGCCAACACATATATATAGTTGGCAAGTTATATATGTTACAGAAGGGGATTGCTCTATATAAGTAGGGCAATCCTCTTCTGCTTTTTATATCTTAATAATGTGTGCGCGGGTAAAATTAAATGCATATTGTAAATATCTGTTAAAATATTAACGAAAGGTAAATATTTTTCCTCAAAAGTTTTGGAGATAAGCAAAAAAGCTATACCTTTGCATCCGCTTTCGAGAACGAACGGAAGCAACTGGAACGGCAAACTTCAGTCTGCCGCCCAACAAAAGAAAGAGTTCTTTGAAAAGATTTACATAAGACAGATAAAGTAGTGCAAGAAGCGAAACTGAAAGCCAATCGGCAATCAGTTTTGGGTAGAACAAAAAACGAACCGTCAAGTTTGTTTGAAATGCTCTTAAATTTGGAAGCTCGTTCTGAAACAGATACAAACAAATTGTCAAGGTCTATACGTTATATAATATATAGCAACCGCGACAAGTGAAAGATATTTTACAATGTAGAGTTTGATCCTGGCTCAGGATGAACGCTAGCTACAGGCTTAACACATGCAAGTCGAGGGGCAGCATGACGATAGCTTGCTATTGTTGATGGCGACCGGCGCACGGGTGAGTAACGCGTATCCAACCTGCCCTTGTCCACTGTACAGCCCGTCGAAAGGCGGATTAACACAGTATGCGGTTCTCAGCGGGCATCTAACGAGAACGAAATGTGAAGGAGAAGGATGGGGATGCGTCTGATTAGCTTGTTGGCGGGGTAACGGCCCACCAAGGCGACGATCAGTAGGGGTTCTGAGAGGAAGGTCCCCCACATTGGAACTGAGACACGGTCCAAACTCCTACGGGAGGCAGCAGTGAGGAATA
>JBNMLZ010000129.1:0-4100 GCA_050875085.1 Prevotella sp.
ATCTTGCGCTCGATGCCGTCGAAGGCACCGCCGCAGATGAAGAGGATGTTGCGCGTGTCGACGTGGATGTAGTCCTGGTCGGGGTGCTTGCGTCCGCCCTTTGGCGGCACGTTGACCATGGTTCCCTCAAGCAGCTTGAGCAAGCCCTGCTGCACGCCCTCGCCGCTCACGTCGCGCGTGATGCTCGGGTTGTCGGCCTTGCGCGCAATCTTGTCGATCTCGTCGATGAACACGATGCCGCGCTCGGCGGCAGCCACATCGTAGTCAGCCACCTGCAGGAGGCGCGAGAGGATGCTCTCCACGTCCTCGCCCACGTAGCCCGCCTCGGTGAACACCGTGGCGTCGACGATGGTGAACGGCACCTTGAGGAGCTTTGCTATCGTGCGGGCGAGCAGCGTCTTGCCCGTACCTGTGGAGCCCACCATGATGATGTTGCTCTTCTCAATCTCCACGCCGGCGTCGTCCTGCGGCTGGGAGAGTCGCTTGTAGTGGTTGTAGACGGCAACGGAGAGGTACTTCTTTGCCTCGTCCTGCCCGATGATATATTCGTCGAGATACTTCTTTATCTCTGTCGGCTTTGGCACGTCGGTGAGTGCCACGTCGAACTTGCCGCCGTGCTTGCGGTTGGCGCCGTCGGGACCGAGTCCAGCCTCAACGACAATCTGGTAGGCCTGCTGTGCGCACTGGTCGCAGATGAAGCCGTTCAAGCCGGTTATAAGGAAGTTGACGTCCTTTTCTGCTCTTCCGCAGAAACTGCATACTTTCTTTGGCATTGTCTTTAATTCGGATTTACTTCTTTCTAATCATTACCTGGTCAATCATTCCGTACTCCTTCGCCTCCTCTGCTGTCATCCAGTAGTTGCGGTCGGAATCGGCCCACACCTTGTCGAACGGAGTGTGGGAGTGCTCGGAGATGATGGTGTAGAGTTCCTTCTTGAACTTCTGTATCTCGCGGGCCTCGATCTCGATGTCGCTGGCCTGTCCCTGCACGCCGCCGAGCGGCTGGTGAATCATCACGCGGCTGTGCTTCAGCGCGTAGCGCTTGCCTTCCTGACCAGCCACGAGCAGCACGGCAGCCATCGACGCAGCCATGCCTGTACACATGGTCGACACGTCGCTTGAGATGAACTGCATTGTGTCGTAGATGCCCAGGCCTGCGGTAACGCTGCCGCCGGGTGAGTTGATGTAGATTGAGATGTCCTTGCCCGAGTCAACAGAGTCAAGGTAGAGGAGCTGTGCGGAGAGGGTGTTGGCGGTATAGTCGTTTATCTCGGTGCCGAGGAAGATGATGCGGTCCATCATGAGGCGCGAGAACACGTCCATCTGCGTGACGTTGAGCTGGCGCTCCTCAAGGATGTAGGGGTTGAGGTACTGGGCCTGTGCCTTCATCACGTCGTCGAGCACCATGCCGTTCATACCCAGGTGCTGGGTAGCGTATTTTCTGAAGTCGTTCATATATATTCTGTTGCTTAATTGTTTCAGTTTGCTATATTATATATATAAATAATGTGATAGGATTATCCTTGCTCCTATCTATATACAAAGATACAAAAAAAGTCGGTAACGATATAACATTGGAACATTTTTTATGTAAACATATTACAGATTAGGCAAAAAAATGCTACCTTTGCGATAGACAACTTGTGCATGTTGCACATCAATAAACTTAATAATTAACCAAAATTTACGACTTATGGGATTTAAGGAAGCAGTCAAAACCGTCTACAACAAGTATGCAACATTCCAGGGCAGGGCAACGCGCTCCGAATACTGGTACTTCTATCTGTTCTTCGTCATCGTCGACCTCGCATTGATATACGGCAGCGCCATCATAGGCAGCATCTTCAACGGACTCGACGGGTTCGCCACGGGAATGACCGTTGGCACAGCGCTCTACGGCATCTTCGCCCTCGCCTCGTTCTTGCCGTCGCTCGCCGTGAGCGTGCGCCGCCTTCACGACACCAACCGCTCCGGCTGGAACGTGCTGTGGTCGCTGCTGCCACTCATCGGCGCCATCATCCTGCTCGTCTTCTTCGTGACACCGAGCAAGGAGAGCAACCAGTATGGGGAGAAACCGGAATAAAACAATAAAGACAACAAAAAGACAACAAAGACAACAATGGACAACAAAGGACAACAATAACATATGTACGCCGTGCCAACCGGCACGGCTTTGCTGTTCTAAGTTCATTGCTGTAAGGAACATGCTCATAACACATGTTCCTTACAGCAAGTTTACGGTAATCTCAGTCTGGTTCTTTACAGCAAGTTTACAGTAATCTCAGCCGTGCCGTGTTGGCACGGCCAAAATGTTGTCCATTGTTGTCTTTGTTGTCTTCATTTGTCTTCATTTGTCTTCCTGCATTTTGTCTTTCCACATTACAAGGCAACAGTAACCGCATTACAAAGCAATTGTAAGCGTGTTACAAGATAACTGTAAGCGCGTTACAAGGCAACGGTAAGCGCATTACCGCCGCACGGTAGGAAAAGAAAATAAAAAAGACCGCTACACGAACAGAATTCGTATAGCGGTCTTTGCTTGTTTTATAGCCTCGCCGAGGCGAGGCGTGTTGTCGCCGGAGCGGTGATTACTTCATCATCTCGTTGAACTCGTCGAGAGTAACTTCCTTCTCGTTGAGAGTAACGGTAGACTTGATGGCGGCAGCGAGCTTAACGTCGATGGCGCGCTCAACGAAGTTGTCGACAGCCTCGCGCTTCTTGAGGAGCTCGCTGGCGTAGTTCTCAACATACTCGTCAGGCACGTTTGTCATGCCGTACTGAGCGAACTGCATACGGGCCATCTCGACAGCGGCAGCCTTAATGTCGGCGTCCTCAATCTTGATGTTGTTGGCCTTTACGAGCTGCTCCTTGATGAGGTGCCACTCAAGCTGCTTGATGCTCTCGGCATAGTTCTTCTCAACGAAGTCCTCGCCCTTGTCCTTGTTGTTGAGGAGCATGATGCGCTTGAGGAGAGCGTCCGGCCATGTGAGCTCGCCCACCTTGTTCTCGCAGTATGTGCGAACGTCGATCATGAACTTGTAGTCGGAGTTGGTCTCGAGCTGCGGCTTCAGTCCCTCTGCAATCTTGTTGCGGAATTCCTCCTCGCTCTTAACCTCGCCCTCGCCGAACACCTGGTCGAAGAGTTCCTGGTTGAGCTCAGCCTTCTTGAAGCGCTGGATCTCGGTGATCTGGTAGCTGAAGTCAGACTCAAGAGTCTTGGCCTGCTCGCGGTCGATCTTGAGGAGAGAAGAAATCTCAGCCTCGCCCTCCGGGTAAGCCTTGCGCGGGTTGAAGGTGATGATGTCGCCGAGCTTTGCACCCTTGAAGAGGTCCTTCTGCTCGTCAACCTTGATGTATGAAGGCATGAGAACGGCGCCCTCTACAGTGATGCCGCCTTCCTTGGTGTTGCCCTCAGCGTCGAGCTCGCGGAGGTCGCCCTTGAGCAGGTCGTTCTGCTCAGGATCGTACTCCTCGGCCTTCTCGTACTTGCCGGCACGGCTCTGGAACATCTCAACCTGCTCGTTGATGAGCTTGTCGTCGGCCTTGATGTTGTAGTAGTCGATCTTGTTGCGGCCGTCGAGGTTGATGCTGAACTCAGGAGCAACGGCGATGTCGAACACGAAAGTGTAGGGAGCCGGCTTCTCGATGTCGGCAGGTTCCTGCTGCTTCTCTGATGGGAGAGGCTCGCCGAGCATCTGAATATTGTTGTCCTTGATGTACTTGTAGAGCTGCTCGCCGACGAACTTGTTGACAGCGTCGTAGCGTACAGAAGCGCCGAACTGGCGCTTGATCATGCCCATCGGAGCCTGGCCCGGGCGGAAGCCAGGGATGTTAGCCTTCTTACGATAGTCCTTAAGAGTCTTCTCGACAGAGTCCTTGAAGTCTGCTTCTTCGACTGTGATAGTCAACAGACCATTCACTTTGTCGGGATTTTCAAATGAAATGTTCATTTTTTAGTCTAAAATTATATTGATTATTATTTGTTTTTTCGGCATGGATTGCGCCATGTTTCCGCATGGCTTGCCCATTGAAGTGCAAAATTACTCATTATTAATGTAAAACCCGAATATATAGGCTAAAAATTTGTTTTTTTAACTCGC
>JBNMLZ010000130.1:0-4096 GCA_050875085.1 Prevotella sp.
AAAAAGGTATGTGGAGTAGACTAAAATTTCTTGTTTCGTGTTTCTTGACAGTGTGGATTTACTTCCTTGTACAGAAACCAATATTCATGCTTTGCAACGCTGCAAAGCAGTATTCCGTAGTCGACTATCTGAGCGTCATCTGGCACGGCGCGGCTCTCGACGCCACCACAACGGGCTATCTGACGATAGTGCCGTTTGTGCTTTGCGTGGTGTCGGTGTGGTGCAGCAAGCTGCCGTTGCGCAAGATTGCCATGCCGTACTATGTGGTGGTGATGGCGCTGGTGACGATGATATTCATCGGTGACCTGTCGCTGTTCTCGTTTTGGGAGAGCAAGCTCGACGCGTCGATATTCATATATATCGACTCACCGAAGAACGCGGCGGCAAGCGTGTCTACCATGTATATAGTGTGGCGCGTGCTGCTGATAGTGGCGCTCACCGTCGTTATGTCCGCAATAATGTGGCGCATCACGCCAAAGCGTTTTGAGCGCATAAAAATGCTCCACCACCAGCTTATCGCATCGCTTGCGGCGGTGCCAGTGGCAGGACTGCTGTTTCTCGTGATACGTGGCGGTGTGCACGTGTCAACAGCCAACGTGGGCAGCGTGTACTTCAGCGACGACCAATTTCTTAACCTCTCCGCCATAAACCCGGCGTTCAACCTATTGGCAAGCACGGAGAAACAGGCGAAATACGAGGATGAGTTCAACTTCTATCCCGAGGCACGGCGCGCCAAGCTCATGCAGGGACTTTACACAAAATCCGACGCCGACACGCCAAGCGTGATAAAGACCCGTCGGCCAAACATTCTCGTGATTTTTCTTGAGAGTTTCGGCGCGACAATGGTCGACCGACTGGGGGGCGTAAAGGACGTGGCACCCAACCTCGGACAGCTTGCCGACGACGGCATATTCTTCACCAATATCTATGCCAGCAGCTTCCGCACCGACCGAGGCACGGTGTGCACATACAGCGGCTACCCTGGGTTGCCCACACTGTCGATAATGAAGGTGACAAAACTTGCCGACAACATGCCAAACATCGCATCGGCACTGGCACACAATGGCTACACAACCGACTTCCTGTATGGCGGCGACATCAACTTCACCAACATGCGCGGCTACTTCATGTCGGGAGGATTCCAAAAGATAACCTCGCAGGACGACTTCACCATGACCGAGCGCAACTACAGCAAGTGGGGTGTGCCCGACGGCATCACGTTCAACCGCCTGCTCGACATGCTCAGCAGCCGCAAGAACCAGAAGCAACCGTGGTTCACGGCTTTCCTGACTCTGAGCAGCCATGAGCCGTTCGAGGTGCCATACAAGAAGTTCAAGGATCCGCGCTACAACTCCTTCGCATACACCGACCACTGCCTGGGCGAGTTCATCAAGCGGTTCCGCCAGACTCCCGAATGGAACAACACGCTCATCGTGCTCCTGCCCGACCACGGCACGCCATACCCAAAGGGCAAGGAACGCTTCTCGCCACACTACTTCCGCATACCGATGGTGTGGACGGGCGGAGCCATCAAGGGCAAGCTGACGGTGGACAAGATAATGAGCCAGACCGACCTTGCCGCTACCCTACTCGCACAGTTGGGCATCAGCCACAAGGAGTTTGAGTTCAGCCGCAACGTGCTGAGCGCAGCCTACAACAACCCGTTCGCCTTCTATACGTTTGTCAATGGCTTCGGTTATGTTGATAAGTCGGGCGTGAGCGTATACGACAATGTCGCCAACCGAGTGTTCTACGACGAACAGCCAGCTGGCGACAGTACACGTGTTGCAAAAGGCAAGGCCATACTGCAAACTCTGTATGACCACCTGGGGGAGATAAACAGGCGATGACGCTACTCCACCGTCACGCTCTTTGCCAAATTTCTCGGCATGTCAACATTCAGACCCTTGTCAACCGCCACATAATAGGCGAGTATCTGCAGAGGCACAACGCTTAGCAAAGGCACGAGGCAGTTCTCGGTCTTCGGTATCTCTATCACGTTGTCGGCAATCTCGCTCACGAGGGTGTCGCCCTCGGTGACGATGGCGAGGATGCGTCCCTTGCGCGACTTCACCTCCTGCATGTTGGATATAATCTTCTCGTAGAGCTTGTGGTGGGTTGCGATGAACACGATAGGCATGTCCTGGTCGACAAGGGCAATCGGTCCATGCTTCATCTCGGCAGCCGGATAGCCCTCGGCATGGATATAGCTTATCTCCTTCAGTTTCAACGCGCCCTCAAGTGCGACGGGATAGTTGAAGCCACGTCCAAGGTAGAGGAAGTTGTGGGCATAGGTGAACATCTTGGCAAGGTCGGCGATGCGCGGCGTCACCTCAAGCTCCTTCTCCATCTTCGACGGGATGTCGGCAAGCTCGGCGATGATTCTCTGATAGTCGGCGTCGGCAATGGTGCCCGTCTCATGGGCAAGGGCAAGGGCGAAGAGCGTGAGCACCGTCACCTGACCCGTGAACGCCTTCGTGCTCGCCACACCAATCTCGGGACCCACATGCAGGTAGATGCCCGTGTCGGTCTCGCGCGCTATTGACGAGCCCACTGCGTTAACGATGCCGAATATCAGCGCACCCTTCTGCTTGGCAAGCTGTATGGCGGCGAGAGTGTCGGCAGTCTCACCGCTCTGTGAGAGGGCTATCACCACGTCGTCCTTTTCTATCACGGGGTTGTTGTAGCGAAACTCACTGGCATACTCCACGCTGACGCGCTTGCGGCACATGCCCTCAATGAGTTGCTTGCCGATGAGTCCGGCGTGCCAGCTCGTGCCACAGCCAAGGATGATGATGTTGCGGGTGTTGACAAGACGGTCGTGGAAGTCGCGGAAGGCTGACAGCACGATGCGGTTGTTCTCGGGATGGGCTGGGTCGGCAAAGAGGCGTCCGCTCATGCAGTCGCGAAGACAGTCGGGCTGGTCGTATATCTCCTTGAGCATGAAGTGGTCGAAACCGCCCTTGCTGAGTTTGGAGATGTCCATGTCGACGGTCTTCACGGCAAACTCGCACTGCTTGTTGCTGTGGTTCACGATGTGCAAGCCGTCGTATGTGCTGATGTCGGCAATCTGACCGTCGTCAAGATACACAACCTTGTCGGTGTACTCCACAATAGGCGTGGCGTCGCTGGCGATGAAGAACTCTTTATTGTCCTTGCCTACACCCACGACAAGCGGACTCGACTGGCGCGCAGCCACAAGATGACGTGGATTTTTCTTCTCGGTCACCACAATGGCATAGGCACCGATGGCATCGTTGAGAGCCGAGCAGACGGCAGAGAGCAGTTCCATGCCGTTGTTGGAATAGTAATAGTCGATGAGCTGACAGAGCACCTCGGTGTCGGTTGTGCTGCTGAACTTGTAGCCGCGCTCGATGAGCTGCTGCTTGAGCACCTGGTAGTTCTCGATGATGCCGTTGTGCACAATGGCAATATTTCCGTCCATAGACACATGCGGGTGAGCATTGTTGACCGACGGCTCGCCATGTGTCGCCCAACGCGTGTGGGCTATGCCGACATGCCCCTCGGTGTCCTTGCCCTCTACAAGCGTCTCAAGGTTTGCCACCTTGCCGATGGTCTTGTAGACATTCAACACGCCTTGGTCCTTAACCAGCGCCACACCGGCACTGTCGTAGCCACGATACTCCAACTTCTTTAACCCCTCAATAAGCACGGGAAAAGCTTGCTTCTCGCCAATGTAACCTACGATTCCACACATAATTCTAACTCATTTAAATTAAACATTTATTCTACTACAACTTTGTTTTGTGTCGTTTTGTGATGCAAAAATAAAATAAAACAACAAAACGTCAAAATAAAAATTAGATTTTCTTCATTTTTCAAGCAATTATTGATAGAAATCACAAGATTGATGTTCTACCACAAACCAATGACAATTTATTGACAACCTAAAAAATGATACAGGAATAGGGATTTGCTTTAACGAAAAAAGTCCTGTTGTAAGTACTAATTGAAAAAGTAGCCACTTTATAATTGAAAAGTGTGCCATTAAAAAGTCCCCAAAGTTAGGTATAAGTTTCTAAAATCAAACATTTTTCATAAATCTTTTAGTCTCCTTTAACCTAAAAGACTCTCC
>JBNMLZ010000131.1:0-3893 GCA_050875085.1 Prevotella sp.
ATGCGTTTCCAGGGCAATGCTCTCTTTGCCATGATTGGTATTGTGACGGGAGCCGTGCTCAACGTGTTTCTTGCCCCACTCTTCATCTTCGTCTTCAACATGGGCATAGCTGGAGCTGCCACAGCGACACTTATATCACAGATTTGCAGTTTCTGCATTCTCTTCGCCATGACCTGCCGCCGACAGAACATCCACATCCATCCGCGCAATTTCTCGCTGTCGCGCCAACTGATGAAGGAAATCGTGGCTGGCGGCACACCGTCGCTGTCGCGCCAGGGACTGGGCAGTGTTGCCACCATCATGCTCAATGTTGCGGCTGGAGCTTTCGGCGATGCGGCGATAGCCGGAATGTCTATCGTCGGACGCAGCTGCTTCTTCGTGTATTCTGCAATAATCGGTCTCGGACAGGGTTTCCAACCGCTGTGCGGCTTCTGCTATGGTGCCAAACTGTATGGCCGCGTGAAGGAAGGGTTCATGTATTGCGTGAAACTGGGCACAATAGTACTCACAATTGTAGCCGTCGTTGGTTTCATATTTGCCGAACAGATAGTAGAGGAATTCCGCCACGATGCCGATGTTGTAGCTATCGGCACTCCTGCCCTGCGTTGGCAGCTCATCACTTTTCCGCTGATAGCCACAGTAATCGTTGCCAACATGCTGCTCCAAACCATACGCAAGCCGATACGCGCCAACATCCTTGCGGCTGCACGCAGCGGACTGTTCTTCATTCCTCTCGTAATCATACTTCCGCACTTCTTCGGACTATTTGGCTTGGAAATTAGCCAAGCCGTGGCAGACGTATGCGCTTTTGCAATAACAATACCTATCGTGTGGAGCGCGTTCCGCGACATGAAACGCAGCCTACAGTAATGGTGACAGCATACGTATCGCCGACTCTACAAGCCGTCGCACGAACGACCTGTTGTTTAGCTCCGGCACAGACGCGAGGTCTACAGCGTCTGCCATATCGTCTATAAACATCTCTTTTATGCGCAAAGCCATCTGGCGGTCATAAAAGAAGATGTTGGCTTCAAAATTATTCTCGAAACTGCGGAAATCGATGTTTGTCGAGCCGCATGTCGACAACTCATCATCGGCAACAAGCAACTTGCTGTGGTTGAACCCCGACTCATATAGAAAAACTTTCACGCCTGCCTGCAACGCCTCTACCAGATAAGGCATACTTGCCCACTCCAAAAGATGCGAGTCGCTGTGGCGCGGAACCATCAGCCGAACGTCAACGCCTGCAAGGGCTGCCGTGCGCATGGCAAAGAGCACAGGCTCTGTCGGCAGGAAATACGGTGTCTCCATATACACATACTGCTTTGCCTCAAGCAATATGCGCACATAGCCTTGCATGATGTCTGGCCAGGGGGCGATGGGACTGCTCGTCACAAGCTGCGCTATGCAGTTGTTGTTGATGCTCCATGGCATCGGCGGATAATAACGGCGGTTGGTGATGAGTGTGCGGTCTACGAAGTACCAGTCGATGAGGAATGCACGCTGAAGGGCATACACGATGCTGCCACGCAAGCGCATGTGGGTGTCGCGCCACGGCAATGCTCCTCCATGTATGCCTTTCACGTAGCGCATGGCGATGTTCATGCCGCCTGTAAAGCCCTCTATGCCGTCGATGATGCACAGCTTGCGGTGGTTGCGGTAGTTCACCTTGCTCGTGAACGCCGGGAACTTGACCGGCATGAACGAGCACACGTCTATTCCTGCATCACGCATACGCTCAAAGAAACGCCTCGGCACACGCCAGCAGCCCACGTCATCATATATCACACGAACTTCCACACCCTCGCGCGCCTTGTCGATAAGTGCATCTGCCACGAGTCTGCCCAACGGGTCGTCGGCAATGATGTAGATGTCAAGGTGTATGTGGTGGCGTGCCTTGCCGATGGAACGCAGCAATGCTGAGAAATAGTTGTAGCCGTCGGTATAGAACTCCACATCGTTGTCCTTGAACGGCAGGGCAAGGCTTTGGTTGGTGAAGAGCCTCACGAGTGAGCGGTATTGCTCTGGCACACGCAGGTCGCGCTGCTCCACAAACTCAAGCATCTGCCGCTTTGACAGTTGGTCGAGTGAGCGTTGTGATATAAGGCGCATCTTGCGCGTGTTCTGCCCGAAGAATATATAGAAAACGATTCCTACAACAGGCACAAAAAGGAGTACCAGCACCCATGCCATTGTCTTGGCTGGCTGCCGGTTGTCCATTAGTACGGTGAGCATTATGCTCACTATGACCATGGCGTAGAGCACTATGAATATCCAGTGAATGTATATCATTTAAATCCTACCAACTTATGGGTCTGCAATGAAAGGCGCCATTCCGGATGCTGCAATATATAGTCGAAACAACGCTTCATGATTGTGGCGTTGCGCTCTGCGTCCTGCACATCACAAGGCTGGAGATACTTGAAGTCGGCTTCTATGCCGTGGGTGTCGGGGGTTGTGGTTGTCTCCTCAAAGATGCACTTCAGCTCGTTGCAACGGCTGATGACGGTCTTGCCCTTTGGCGAACAGGTAATCCAATCTATGCCGTCGGCAATAGGGTGCGTGCCGTTGGTCTCCATAGCAAGCTCATAGCCATGGGCGTGAAGGAGGTCGATGAACTGGCTGTCGACTTGCAGCGACGGCTCACCGCCTGTAAGCACCACAAAACGCGACGGATATTCACTTATTCGGTCAAGTATGTCGGTGTCACTAAGTTCCTCGTAGTCAGAGAAATCGGTGTCGCAGAACGGGCATTTCAGGTTGCAGCCAGAGAAACGTATGAATATTGCGGCGCGTCCAGTGTTGCGTCCTTCGCCTTGAAGGGAGTAGAAGATGTCGTTTACTCGTTTCATGTCCTTACGCCTCCTGATCTTCTTCGTATATAGCCTTGTTGCCCTCGCTCTCCTGCACCATGCAGCGGTAGCACTCTGGTATTTGTTCGGTAATCCAGCGTGCTATGTTCTCAGCCGTGGGATTGAACGGCAACACTTCATTGAGGTTGGCATGGTCGAGACGGTCTTGCACGAGGCGTTTGATATGGGTGAAGTCCACCACCATTCCATCCTTGTTCAGTTCCTTCGACTTGCAATACACGGTGATAATCCAGTTGTGGCCATGCAGGTTCTGGCATTTGCTCTCATACGAGAGTGTCAGCCGGTGACATGCCGAAATTTCAAGTGTTTTTTCGATGTAATACATAATTTGTTGTTTTTGAATTTATTTATATAGAAGCAGGATTACTCCGACCTGCCATAAATCATGCTATGATGTTGTTTCCAAGCAGCTTTGCCAACTTCGAGCGCAACTCATGCGTTGTCTTGTATTCTTCCATGAGTTGCTTTAGACGCTCTGGGTCGCCCACCGCCTGCGCTATCTGCGACTGCACGTCCTTGAGATGCTGTTCAAGGTAGTCCATACGGAAGTCATTGAGCAGATGCTCTGTCTGCTGGCGCAGGTTGTCGATGCGGTTTTCCTCTTCAGCGCGCAGTTCGTCGGCGTTTTTGGGCTCTTCATCTGTTGCAGCCTTTTGCTCGTCGAGCAGGCGATACTTGTCTACACACAGGTCTGTGGCTATGCGCGATATGTCGATATCCTCATGATGGATGAAGAACTGCTCGGAGTTGAACCCCTCGTCGCTGCTGTGGGCAACAGCCTCAGCGAGGATTTTGGAGAACACGGGATTGGCGAACTTCAGTCCGTCGACACCGAGGTTATAGTCAATGTACTGTGCTATGTTAAGGCTCACCGTTGTGCCGTCCTCCGACTCCACATTATCATATATCACTGTGTCGCCATGCCGAATGATTAGCTCCACAAGCATCCGCTCCACCTTAGATGCCTGTTGCAGTGGCGTTACTGGCTGTTGGATTGGTTGTGGTGTCTTGAGGCGTTCC
>JBNMLZ010000132.1:0-3848 GCA_050875085.1 Prevotella sp.
CAGCCATGCTCAAAAGGTTGCTTTCACGGAAAAAGCGGTATGAGAATCTCTTGTCGAAATTCTCATACCGCTTATATTCAATGTGTTGAGCTATTGCGACTCGGCACAGAGCAATCAATACTCGTCCTCGTTGAAGAGGAAGTCCTCCTTTGTAGGATAGTCAGGCCAGAGGTCTTCGATGCTTTCGTACACGTCGCCCTCGTCTTCTATCTCCTGAAGGTTCTCAAGCACCTCAAGAGGCGCGCCCGAACGCATAGCGTAGTCGATGAGTTCGTCTTTGGTTGCTGGCCAAGGGGCGTCTTCCAGTTTGGAAGCCAATTCAAGTGTCCAATACATAGTCGTAAGTTTTTAAATCTGTTCTACAAATGTTTTTCCAACGGGTTTAGTCTTTAATATATGGTATTAAATTGCCATGCCCCGTTTTTCGGCTGCAAAAATAGTAATTTTTGTGTTATTTGCAAGGAATATAGAGTTTTTTTTCTGCGATACCTTCAATAAAGTTTAAATATAGGGCGAGAGCGAAGAAATAATCGCTCAGTCGGTTGACGTATTGCGTCACTGTTGGGTCTACAGTTGGCTTGGTGGCGGCATCGGCAACCGGCTGCGGCGACATGCCAACGATGCCGCGCTCCACACGACGGCACACCGTGCGGCACACGTGGGCCTCGGCTGCCGCCTGGCAACCACCGGGCAGGACGAACGTGTCTACTTCGGGCGCCACGTGCTGCATACGGTCGATGCCCTGCTCCAGCCATTCCACTGCCGTCGCTATCTCTGTACATGGCGACGATGACGAGATGGCGGTGCCGATGTGGAACAGATGCTTCTGTATGGCTGTCAGCTCTACTGCCAGCGACTGTGCTTCAGGGGCGGTGAGACGGTTGGCGGTGGTGCTGACAAGCGAGGCGAGAAGTCCGACATGGGCGTTCAGCTCGTCTATTTCGCCGCATACGGATATGCGGGGGTCGGTCTTGGGCACGCGCTTGCCGCCTACGATGGATGTCATGCCACAGTCGCCTGATTTTGTGTAGAATTTCATAGCTGCTTTTTCAGAAGTTAACGATATAGTTTGTCTTGAACCTTTCGGTGTCGAAGAACGCCACTCCAAGGTAATAGAGGTCGTAGCTCACGCTCACCGCCTTGCTTTCCACAAGCCGTTGCCACATGCGACGCGCCATGGGGTTCTCGGTGATGTCCTCAACAACTATCATGGTGTGGCTGTCGGTGTTGGCAAGAATGTTATCAAGAAAGTCCTCGCATCCTTCCACGGGGCACACGCGGGCTATCTGCACGGCACCTTGGCTGATGGATGGGCTGTTGGATATGCGCGTCTTCCTGCATCCGCCTGCCACATAGTCGGCAAGCGGTGCGGTGTCGGCGGCATTGTCTACCCATTGGTCGGGCTGGCGGTAGTTTGCCATGCGGAAATACAGTTCCATACGCTTGCGCGTGAGCCACGGCAGCGACGGATGCTTGAGGCGCAGCTCGTCGTAGGCATAGTAGGGATAGTGCTCACAGAGCACATAGCGTATGAAACGGTATGCCGACGGCGACTGTACCCCAAAGCCTCGGCTGTGGGACATCCGGCTGAGCCATACCATATAGCGTTTCAACTTGTTCATAGCTACAAAATTAGGGAAAAACGGCGAAAAAGCCAAAGGAATGTGGCGCTCTTTCGGCAAGTTGCTGTAACTTTGCACCCTATAACGAAAGATTGTATCACATTCATCATATACATTACAAGCAAAAGGATAGGTTATGCTATTGAAATTTTTCCTTACCTGCAACAAGATCGGTGCCTTCACACTTGGCGGCGGCTATGCCATGATTCCTATCATGGAGAAGGAGTTTGTCGACAACAACAAGTGGATGGACAAGCAGGAGTTTATGGACATAATGGTTGTGGCGCAGACCACACCGGGTATTTTCGCCATCGACATGGCAAGTCACATAGGCTATAAGCTGCGCGGCGTGTGGGGCGGCATCGTAGGTGCAATAGGCATTGCGTTGCCGTCGATTATCGCCATTCTCATCATCGCCATGTTCTTCCACAACTTCAAGGACAACCCATGGGTGGAGAAGTTCTTCCGTGGCGTGCGCCCTGCCGTTGTCGCGCTGATTGCCGCACCTGTGTTCAAAATGGCGAAGACTGCCAACATAGGATGGAACAACGTGTGGATTCCCGTCGTGGCGTGCCTGCTCATCGCCCTATTGAAGGTGTCGCCGATATACATCATCATCATTGCCGGTGTGGGCGGATGGCTGTATGGAAGATGGAAAGACAGGAAAGATGGAAAAATTGAAAAGATGGAAAAATTGAAAGATTAGAAGATTATGATATTCTTAAAACTGTTTATTATTTTCACCAAGATAGGTACATTCAACTTCGGAGGCGGCTACGCAATGCTGTCGCTTATATACAGTGAGGTTGTGGTGAAGAACGCGTGGATGACCAATGCCGAGTTTGCCGATATGGTTGCCATCAGCCAGTCAACGCCTGGTCCTATAGGCATCAATGCCGCCACTTACGCAGGCTACACGGCTGTGCTGCATGAGGGCTATCCTGTGTGGGCTGCCATGATTGGCTCTGTGCTTGCCTCACTCTCGATAGTGTGGCTGCCGTTCATCATCATGATTCTCATCTCGCGCTATCTGCTGACCCACAAGGACTCTAAGCTCGTCAAGAGTATCTTCGCCGGTCTGCGCCCAGCCATCATCGGACTCATCGCCGCTGCCGCCGTGCTGCTCATGAACAAGGAGAACTTTGGCGACCCAACTGCCAATCCTGTCTACTTCGCCATCAGCATCGCGCTCTTTGCAGCAACGTTCTATTTCACACGCTACCGCAAGACCAACCCCATACTCGTAATGTTCATCTGCGGACTGCTCGGGTTGGTGATATTCTGACCCAAAACAAAAACAAGACCGTCCCGAATAACTAAAGACCTAATCTATATGAACCACTTCTCAAAGCTCCTAACCCTATTGCTGCTTGTCGCATCATTGCCCTGTTCTGCCTCAACCGACTACCGCCCAACCATCAACCTCGCCGGTACATGGCATTTCCAGGACGGGCAAGAGACAGTCGTGCTGCCTGGCACCACCGACACCAACCGCAAGGGCACGCCTCTCGCCACGTTCAACGAGACAACACATCTCTCACGCCGCTATTCCTTTGAGGGCGTGGCACGCTACAGCCGCGAGGTGACAATACCCAAAAACTGGCACGGCAGAACCATACGGCTCACCCTTGAGCGCACGAAAGCCACATCGGTGACTGTCGACGGCAAACCAGCCGGCAACCAGTCGAGCCTGTCAACAGAACAGGTGTATGACCTCACACAATGGCTCACACCCGGCAAGCACACCATAGCGATAAGCGTGGACAACCGCCACGGCAAAAGCACCATTCCACCACAGATTTTCACAGCCTCACATGCCTGCACAGAGGACACACAAACCAACTGGAACGGCATAATCGGGCGTATCACCCTGCAGGCTCTGCCCTCTGTCTATCTCGACAGCCTCAGCATCACCGGCTCTGCCGAACGGCCTATATATTCTTTCCTTGTCAACGGCAAAGGCAAGATGAAGGGCAACGTGCGCCTGCGCATCACCAATGCCACCAACGGCAAGCTCATATATTCTGTCACGCAGCCCGCCACCACCCTGAAAGCAAGACAGCAACGCTACGGCAACGCCATTCCACTGATGGCTCCGCTACAGAAGTGGAGCGACGAGAATCCAGCTCTCTACCGCGCCACACTCATGGTGGACGGCGCAGACTCCATATCAACAACATTCGCCTTTCGCGACTTCCGCGCACAGGGCAACCACTTCACCGTCAA
>JBNMLZ010000133.1:0-3844 GCA_050875085.1 Prevotella sp.
GATAGTTTGGCATATTGGACAAAGTGGGAAGAATAACTCTCTCACCAATATTTTATTACCTAACGGTGAGATGGAATAATCCCTCTCCCCGTTAGATTAATGGTCAATATCCGAATTTTTCATCACAGTTCTTTTATTTCCGCTTCCGTAAGACCTGTAATCTTCATTATCTTCTCTATCGGCATGTTCATCTTAATGAGACCTTTTGCCACTTCTGTAAGAGTTTCGGCACGACCCTCAGCACGGCCTTTCTCTATACCTTCTGCACGACCTTTCTCAATACCCTTTGCCATACCCTTAGCCTCCGCGCTATCCAAAGAGTTCTTGATGTCGCGGTATGCCTTGAGGCTGTCCTCGTATTCACGAAGCTCGGTCTTTGTGAAGCGGGCGATCTCGGCTTCAGCAAACAGGCGGTTGAACACCTCAGTTTGCAGATACTTCGGTTGACGGTCAAGACGCGAGAGATTCTTCAAGACGTAGAGCCACTTGTCAAAATTAGTGGAGAGCTCGTCTATGTTCTTGTTGAACCTTGCTATCTCAACATACTTGAACGTCAGTTTGTCATTGAACACGCGATGCGTCTGCTTGTCAAGCAAACCCACATCATGGTTGATTGTCTCATTGGAAAAAGCCTCATCGCTCATTTCATAGTTGAGCAACGCCACCACATATACATGCTGGAGTTTGAAATTCCATTCCGCACCCTTAGGAGCCTGTTCGCGTATAGGGAAGGTGGCATAATACAACGAGCGGTCCTTGAAATAAGTCTGGTATGCGTTCTGCATCTCAACAATGAACTTCTCGCCATGCTCATTCTCGCAGTAGACATCAAATATTGCCTTGCGCTCGGCATACACATCCCCGACGTGCTCACTGTTGAGGAATGTCACGTCCTTTATCACCTGCTCGCCATTGAACAGTGAGTTGAGGAAGTCTATCAGCAGACTCTTGTTGGGATTGGTACCAAATATACGCTTAAAGCCAAAGTCTGTCAGCAAACTTATGTATCGTTCTTCCGTGTAACGCATAGTCGTATGATTTATAGTTGAATAAATGTACGATGCAAATTTACAATATTAATCTGATTAAGCAGCCAAAAATCCCGATCAACTTCTTGTAGACCGGGACTTATTTATCTATAATTGAACTTTCGTTAGGACAGAATTTAAAAGAAAGCAATAAAATTCAACAAATTGGCATATCGCTGAAGAAGATACAGGCTGCGGCGGAGGCCGGAGACCTTCGCCACGGAAAAGCAACCGTTTGAACATTTCTGCATACTCAAGATTTATGCTCCAACTAATATGTAATTTTTATCAATAACAAACCAATCGGCAGAATTAAGTATACACTATATTAATTCCGCCAACGGGTAATTTTATATTCAAATACAAGTTGTCGCCAACCTAAAGATTATACCTAATTGTAGGTAAAAATTACAGCCTGCAACAAAAACTCTGTGGAAAAATGAGCGTGAACAAACTATTATAGGTAACTTTGCAACTGAATAGCACCTCCGTAAAACATATATAATAGTTATGCTAAAATCAATAAAAAAGATTGTATTCGTGCTCTACGCCTTGGTTGTTGTCTGCATGGGAGCGGCAACCGTAGTGGAAAAATACGAGGGCACCGACTTCGTGGCGTCAAACATCTACGGCGCGTGGTGGTTCTCGCTGCTTTGGGCCGCGCTTGCAGCCGCTGCAATATTCTATTTCCTTAAAAACCGCACAAAGGCATGGACCGGTGTCGCGCTGCACCTGTCGTTCATAGTAATCCTTGTCGGGGCATTCATCACCCATGTCAACTCGGAGCGCGGAATGATTCACCTGCGCCAAGGCGCCTACACCGACCACTACACCGTGTTCGACCGCAACCAGGTGCCCCACGACCGAGTGCTGCCGTTCCAGATAAGGCTCGACTCATTCAACGTGAAGTACCACTCGGGCACGGATGCCGCACAGGACTACGTGTCGCAGTTCACCATCAACGAAGGCGGCAAGACAACACGCGGCGAGGTGTCGATGAACAACATCTACAGCTACGGGCCGATGCGCTTCTACCAGTCGTCATACGACACCGACATGCTCGGCGCATCGCTGTCGACAAACTCCGACCCCGTGGGCATTCCCGTAACCTACACTGGCTACGCGCTGCTATTCCTCTCGCTCATCGGTATGCTCTTCGACCCGCGCGGTGCCTACCGCCAGCTGCTCCGCAGCCCGATGCTGCGCAAGGGCGCGCTGCTCGTGGCAATGCTCTTCTCGCTTGGAGCGACCGGCTTTGCAAGCGCCAGTGCCGCTGAAGCCGACGGGAGCGACGCCGTGAAAGCCCACTACCTGCCAGAAGCCACTGCCGCCAAGTTCGGCGAACTCAACATACTCTACAACAACCGCATCTGTCCGATGCAGACATTCGCCATCGACTTCACCAAGAAACTCTACGGCGCACGCTCCTACAAGGGGCTTACAGCCGAGCAGGTGCTCACGGGATGGATATTCTGGGGCGAGGAGTGGATGAACGAACCTATGCTGAAGATGAAGAGCGGAGAGATGAAGGAGACTCTGCAGCTGGCCGACTACGTGTCGGCTAACACATTCTTCAACAACGATATGGGCGGCTACACCATCGGTCCGTACGTGAAGGAGTACTATGGTGGCAACCACGACAAGTTCCACACGCAGGTGATTGGCGTTGACGACAAGATACAACTGCTCATGGACCTGCGCCGCGGCTACCTGCTGAAGGTGTTCCCCTACACCGTGAAGGGCAAGACCACATGGCTCGCGCCCACAGAGGACATGCCCAAGAGTATGGACTTCCGCCACCAGCAGTTCATACAAACCGTCTTCACGCTGCTCTTCGACGACGCCGAGGCGCGCCACTACAGCCAGATGGACGAGATTGTCGACAAGATGGCGAAATACCAGGTGAAGAACGGCGGCACGTCGCTGCCCACCGAAAAACAGATACGTGCCGAACGCATATACAACCGTCTGCCATTCGCCACGATACTCTTCATGGTATGCCTGACAATGGGCGTGCTGACATTCCTCTACACCGTGACGCGCCTGTGCCGTCAGTGCCGGCTTGAGGACAACAAGGACGTGCGCGCCGGACGACGCTCGCGCATCGACGCCATCGTCAGCTGGACATCGCGCAGCATAATGCTCCTGGCCTTTGCCGCACTGACCTACTGCGAGTGGCTGCGCTGGACCATCAGCGGCACGCTGCCTATGGCAAACGGCTACGAGACGATGCTCTTCGTGGCGTGGATAGTGATGCTCGTGTCGCTCATGCTGAGTTTCAGGTTCCGCATACTGCTGACGTGCGGCTTCCTCATGTCGGGATTCTTCCTGCTCGTGAGCCATATCGGACAGATGGACCCACAGATCAGCCACGTCATGCCGGTGCTCAACTCACCGCTGCTGAGCGTGCACGTGTCGATAATAATGATGGGTTTCGCGCTGCTGTCGCTGACGTTCATCTGCGGCATCACAGCCATCATCGTGCGACTTGCCAACCGCCATGCCATGAACATAACGCTTGCCCTTGAACAGCTGTCGCTGCTTTTCCTCTACCCTGCCACAGCCGCCCTCGGCATAGGCATCTTCATAGGAGCGATATGGGCGAACGTGTCGTGGGGACAATACTGGGGATGGGACCCGAAGGAAGTGTGGGCACTCATCACATTCATGGTGTATGCCGTAGCGCTGCACCCGAAGACGCTGCCGCAGTTGCGACGCCCCATGGCGTTCCACGTGTTTATGGTGCTGGCGTTTCTCACTATCATAATGACCTACTTTGGAGTGAACTATTTCCTCGGAGGAATGCACAGCTACGC
>JBNMLZ010000134.1:0-3615 GCA_050875085.1 Prevotella sp.
AAACCAGATGTCGCTTGAGAGCGAGTCCCAGTTGCCGTCGAAGGCGAGACCGATGAGGTTGCCCTTGCCGTCGAACATCGGCGAGCCGGAGTTGCCGCCGGTGATGTCGTTGTTGGTGAGGAAGCAGAGCTGCATCTTGCCTGTGGTCTTGTCGGTGTACTTGCCGAAGTCCTTTTCCGAGAGGAGCTGCTTCATGACAGGCTCCACCTGGTAGTCTATTACACCCTTGTCGCCCGCGTTCATCTTGTTTACTATGGATGCGGCGTCGGTGTAGTAGCCCGACGGCTTGCCGCCAAGCATGTAGCCGCCCACCTGGCCGTAGGAGAGGCGCATGGTGAAATTGGCGTCAGAGTAGTGTGGCAGTTCCTGCTCCATGCGCACCTTGGCGTCGCAGAGATACTTCTCCTGCTCGTTTATTTCGTCGTAGCCCTTGTTGTAGGCGTCGAGAATGGTCTTGCGCATTTCGCGCAGTTCCTTGCCGTACTCATAGCCAGGGTCTTTCTTGAGAGCCTTTTCTGAGAGAGTGATCTTCTTGCCCGACTTCATGAGCACCGATGTGGCGTAGAGCCAGTCGACATACTTGTGGGTATCGCCGCCAAACTTGTTGTCGATGGTCTGGTAGAAAGCCGGGAGCTGGCCTGCCGGTACATACTGGCGGTAGTTGTCGAGAAGCGTTGCCATCACATCCTTGTCGAGAGCCTCGTCCCATTCGGCGCTGTTGTCGGCAAACACGTGTGTGCGCTGTGGGTTCTTATTGCTCTTGTTGCTGGCGGCAGCCACGAGTCCGGTCAATGTAGAGGCGCGGCTGTTGAACTCGCCGTTGAAGAATGTCTCGCGCAAGGCAGTGAACTGGCGCGCGGCGTCAAGACGCGCGTTGTACAGTTTCGCCATCTTGTCGAAGTCGAGCTTGCCCTTGAGGTAGCCAGTCCACTTCTGGTACTCCATGATGCGGTCCTCGAAGTCGGCCTTTTGGCGGATGATGCCCACGGAGTCGATGCACTTGTTCATGCCAATGGAGTTCTTCCAGTAGTTGGAGCTTTGCGCGTACTTTGAGTCGTACTTGATGCGCACAGCCTCGTCGGCGCGCATGTGCTTTATCATGACATCCTGCTTCACGCCGCGTATCTGCGCGCGCGGAGCGTTCTCGGCGTCGCGCATCTCGCGTATGCCGTAGCTTGAGAGATAGCGCTCGGTTGAGCCAGGGTAGCCTATGGTCATGGCAAAGTCGCCCTGCTTGTAGCCGTCCATCGAAACCTTTGTCCAGTGCTTCGGGTGGTAAGGCACGTTGTCCTTGGAGTAGGCAGCCGGTCCGTTGGTCTTCGGGTCGGCATAGATGCGGAACACCGAGTAGTCGCATGTCTGGCGCGGCCACATCCAGTTGTCGGTTTCGCCGCCAAACTTGCCCATCGACTTTGGAATGGCGAACACGAGGCGCAGGTCGTTGAACGTGCGGTAGGTGGTGGCGAAGTACTTGTTGCCCTCGTAGAACGGCTTTATCTCAAGTTCGAGCGACGGGTCCTTGGCGTGCACCTCCTTTATCATCTCGTTCTCCACCTCGTTGAGCAACTTCTCGCGCTGCTCACCCGTCATCTCCTTGATGCCGCGCTTCTCGAGTTCGGGAGTGATGTCCTTCTGCTCCACCATGAAGCTGACGTACATGTCCTTGTTGGGCAGCTCGTCGGCGTAGGTCTTGGCGTAGAAGCCGTTGAGCATGTAGTCGTGCTCGACGGTTGAGTGGGAGCGGATGGCCTCGAAGCCACAGTGGTGGTTGGTGAGCACGAGTCCGTCGGGCGAAACCACAACGCCCGAGCAGTAGCCCGAGAAGTTGACAACCGACTTCATTATGGCGTCGTCGCCCTGGTAGAGCTTCTCGTAGGGAGCCGTGAAGCCATAGCTCTTCATCTGCTCATACACCGCCTGAGGCAGGTTGTAGAGCGTCCACATGCCTTCGTCGGCATGAGCGGCGTGGGCTGACAGCATCAGCGCAGCCGCGAGGAATAGGTTTTTCTTTTTCATGTATGAATGTTGATGTTTTATTGTCTTGATTGACGATAGTTGCAAATTTATACAAAAAATGCCGAATACACGGCTATTAGGCCCCGTTTTTTAATTGGCAGTGGCTTACATTCACATAAAAAGCGTAACTTTGCAACTGATAATATATTATACCTTTCACCTCATATATGGCAGAAACAAACAACATAGAACCTGATAAGCATCGCCATGGCGTTGGGCTACACTTCGGAGATAAAGAATATATTCTCGCAACCAAAATACGACACAATGGAGGAGCTTCAACAGATAAAGAGAAACGCCCGCAAGAAAAAAGCATACAGAAGAAAATGAAAAAGATAGAAACCCTGAAAGTAAAAAATGTGGCGTCGTTGTTCCTGACTTTAAACTTGTGAACGGCAAGTATTTCGCCACGCGGCGTTTCGACATTTCTCCGTCAGGAGAGCGCATCCACACTGCCACAGCCGGAGGACTGCTGTCGCTTTCGTTGTCATGCCCCACTCTTGACTATATCAATCTTCTTGCCCTAACCGGTTTCCTTACACAGAATAGAAACGATGTGGAACAGATGTACAGACGGATGGTGTTCAACTGTGTCATGGAGAACAAGGACGACCATTGCAAGAACTTCAGCTTCACTGTGCAGAAAGCTCCAGAAGACAACAAATGGCACTGGCACCTTGCGCCTGCCTATGACCTCACACGTTGCACTGAAAGGTATAACGGCGAGCACGCCACCTCTGTCAATGGCACTGGCAATCCTTCGCTCGACGACATGGTTGCAGTAGGCATAAAGAATAAAATGACTGAGAAAAAATGCAGGGAGATTTATGAGGAGGTTATGGAAGGGGCGAGATAAACGAGCTGTGAAGAAATGACTGGGAGAGGGGGCGCCCCGCCCCCGACCACAAATCTGCAATGTCGGGGGCGAGGGCGCCCCCTCTCCCAGTTATTAGTGGATGTTGTCGGGGGCGAGGGCGCCCCCTCTCCCAGTTATTTTCTGAAGTATTTACCTATTACGGGCAGTCCCTTCAACGGCATGTCGTGATAAACGATGTGGGCGATGAACAGAATGATGAGCAGCGTGTTCACTCCAAGTGCGGCGAGCTGCGGCAGATGGTCGTTGGCAAAGTTCATGCCAACGTAGAACAGGGCGGCTATCGCCACATAGACCATTATCGACTTGACCGGATAGTTTATCGGGTACTTCTTCTGACCGATGAAGTAGGACAGCACCATTGCCGTGCCGTAGCCTGCCACGCCGCCCCACGCGCACGCCATATAGCTGAACTTGGGCACGAAGAGCACGTTCACCAACACGAGCACAAGGCATCCGGCAGCAGAGAACCACGCGCCGTAGATGGTCTTGTCGATGAGCTTGTACCAGAACGAGAGGTTGAAGTACACGCCCATCATTATCTCGGCTGCCATCACGATAGGCACGACGCGCAGTCCGGGCCAATAGCTCTTGTTAGGTATGATGAAGCGCAGCACGTCGAGGTAGGCAATGACGACGAGGAAGGCAAGGAGGGTGAAGATGATGAAGTACTTCATCGCCTTGGCGTAGGTGTCGCGGTTGTCCTTGTCCTTCGCCTTGCCGAA
>JBNMLZ010000135.1:0-3421 GCA_050875085.1 Prevotella sp.
GGAAAGCCACTTCCTCAGCGCCGTTGACTGTGCGCAGGGCGGTCGTGAAACCGAGGGTGAGATAGAAGTCGATGGTTTTCTCGATGTCATTTGTGGGGATGCCGATGTGTTGCACACCGGTGGTAAAGTCTTTGATGTTCATAATGCTTGTTTTTTTAGTTTATAGGTGTATTATTTGTGCTCCGATTTGGAAGTAAGCCTTCTGCGACTGTGGGTTCCATAGTCCCATGACATGCACAGGGATGGTGTAGGAACCGAGGCGCAGGTCGTGGCTCACCTTCAGTTGGGTGTGGACTATGCCCGCTGTGTTGCCGTAGAAATTCTGCTTTTCGCCAGCCTTGTTGAGGGCGAACGCTCCGCCCACTCCCGCGTCAACCGTCCATCCGTCCTTGCGGTAGATGGGGTACTCGGCATACACGAAGGTGGAGTATTTCTGCCTGGTGTTGTCAGCTGAGCGGTCGCGGCCGAACATTATTGTCGACCAACTGAGCAGCAGCGGGAACCGTGGTTCCTGGAAGCGGTAGTTGAGCGTGCAGTTGAGGAAGCGTCCCGTCTCGCGAGCGGAATAGTTGAAGTACTGGCGGTTGTTGTATGTCGCGCCAGGCGAGAAGTTGTAGGTGTCCATCGCGCAGAACTCAAAGCCACTGCCGCGTAAGGTCACGTAGTGGTTGAACTCCTTGTATGAGCCTTCGGTGTTGGTGCCGCCCCACAGTCCGAGTGTAGCGTGCCCGTCGAGGAACGTGTAGCCAAGGTCGGTCAGTACCACGCAGCCATCTGCCACCTCCATTCCGCGCCACAGATGGTTGTTCTGCAAGTTGGCGGTGAGGTGAATTTGCGCTGAGGTAGTGAGGCAGAAAAGAGAAGCGGCCGACAGCGTAAGCTTACGGCTGAGACGTGTCATGCAGTTGTGAATTGCCGGTTTCATTTCATCATGCAATTATGGTTTCTTTTGCAGCTTACAATCCTTTCACTTCCTCCGGCAGCACTGGCATTGCGCCATTCTGCGTGCATACGTATGCCGACACTCTGACGGCACGTTCGTGTGCCTGGCGCACACTCTTGCCCTGGAGTATCGACGCCACGAAAGCTGCCGTGAACGAGTCGCCGGCTCCTACGGTGTCAGCCACGTCCACTTTTGGAGTCTCGATGAACGACACTTCGCCCGGCGTGAACACATAGCTGCCGTTGACGCCGCACGTGAGGATGAGCATCTGCAGGTTGTACTTGCCAAGCAACAGCCAGCACTTGTTCTGAAGGTCGATGCCCGGATAGCCGAACAGACGGCTCACGGTGACAAGCTCCTCGTCGTTAATCTTCAGTATGTTGCAGCGGCTGATAGACTCGCTGATTATCTCCTTGCTGTAGAAGCCTTGGCGCAGGTTGATGTCGAAGATGCGGTAGCGTCCTTCCTCCTTCGGCATGGTGTCGAGGAAGCGGTAGATGGTCTGGCGCGACACCTCGCTGCGCTGCGCCAGTGAGCCGAAGCACACGGCGGTGCAATCCTTGGCGGCAGCCTCGAGTTGTGGTGTGAACGGAATGTTGTCCCATGCCACGCCTTCCTTTATCTCGTAGCAGGGTATTCCGTTGGCGTCGAGAGTCACGTCAACGGTGCCAGTGGGGTAATCCACCTTATCTATAATATAGTTCATGTGGCGCTGGTCGAGCTGTGTGAATATCTCGCGTCCCAACTCGTCGTCGCCCACCGCACTCACAGCGCAGCTCTTCAGCCCGAACTGCGACACGTGATAAGCGAAGTTGGCAGGTGCGCCACCGAGTTTCTTGCCTTCAGGAAGAACGTCCCAAAGGGCCTCACCTATACCTATAACCGAATTTGTTGCCATACTGTTTTTAGTTTTATTGGGTTTAATATGTTTGTCTTTTTCGGTGGCAAATTTATATTGTTTGTGGCGTATGGCAAAGAAAAAAACATGTATATGTATTGGAAACGTTTGCGGTAACGTTCCCATTTTCCGCAATCGTTTCCATAAAAAGGTTGTATTTATGAACTGAGAGATAATTGCCGTTGATATTATTTGTTTCTCAGCACAAACACCTTTGTCTCATGTGCATCAACGCGTCCCTTCCATTTTGACGCATTGCGAGCGATGTCGCGGTGCTGCCACACGTCGCGCACGGTGAACTTGCCGTTGATGCCGAGCCGCTGGAAGTCGGCTGTAATAGTGGCGGGTTTGTCGGCGGTGTTGAGTACAGCCACGGCGTGTGAGCCGTCGGCGAGTGGACGGACGAAAATCTGGCAGTTGTCTGTGCAGACCTTGCGCTCGGCGGCACGCCCGAGAGGGTCCTGGTTGATGGCTATCACTTCGCGGTTGAGGAGTATGCGGCGGTCGTCGTCGGTGGCTTTGCGCAAGTCGTTGGTCATGGCGAGCGGTGATGAGAGCATACACCACAGGCTCATCTGCGACTGGTATTCAGTCTGCGTGCATCCCTTTCCGCCAAGGTCGCTTGACGGTCCGCCCTTGCCGTCGAGACCAACCACGAGCATGTCCATGTCGGGCCATTGACCCTTGTTGACGTATTTAGCGAGATGAGCCGTGACGTTCACAATGTCGAGTATGCCCATGCCGCCTTGATGCACGGTGTCGAGCCACATGTCGCGCACGTCGTATGTTGTGCGCCAAAGCTGTCCGCCCACTTCCTCGCACCATTCCTCACCGTTGCGCTGCCCCCATTCGCAGATGCCGAGCACAATGTCACGGCCCGATTTCTGCAAGGCGTCAGCCATGGTGCGGTAACGCAGGCGTGCCGTCGCGCTGTCTGTTGGAGCGTTGCAGTAGTCGTATTTCAGATAGTCGATGCCCCAGGATGCGAAAGTGCGCGCGTCCTGCTCCTCGAAGCCGAGACTTGCGGTCCATCCACCGCATGTCAGTTGGGCGGCATCGGAGTAGATGCCGAGTTTCAGTCCCTTGGAGTGTACGTAGTCGGCGAGTGCCTTTATGCCATTGGGAAACTTCTTCGGGTCTGGTATAATGTTGTTATGTTGATCGCGTCCGCCCTGCCACAGGTCATCGATAAAGATGTATTTGTAGCCAGCGTCGGCATATCCGCCTTCAACCATGGCATCGGCAGTCTCGCGTATGAGCTGGTCGGAGATGTTGCCTTGGAAGAGGTTCCACGTCATCCATCCCATAGGTGGGGTTGGGGCAAGCTGGTTGCGTGGTGTAGGCTGGTTGTTGACTTCGGTTGTAGAGGCTTGCGCCATGGCGCATGTTGAGGCTGCCATGAGTGCAATGGAAATAATAGATGATTTATTCATGCTTTGTTTTTATAGTTAAAAAGAAATGGTTTGAGAATTCACCAATCGGAAATTGAGAGTTAGAAGTGACTCCAACTCTTCTTTAAATTCCGCGATATTATCAAAGAACCATTTGATGGCTCTTCTAAATTCTTCTTTAGTCCGATA
>JBNMLZ010000136.1:0-3240 GCA_050875085.1 Prevotella sp.
GGGCACTCTGCCGGGGGCTACATCACTACGATGCTCGGTCTCGACAAGCAGTGGCTCTCGCGCTACGGTGTCGACGCCGACAGCATCAGGGCGCTCATCCCGTTCAGCGGACAGATGATCAGCCACTTCGCCTACCGCGACATGAACGGCATCGGCAATCTGCAGCCGCTCGTCGACCGCTATGCCCCGCTCTTCCACGTGCGCCGCGACTGTCCGCCGCTCGTGCTCATCACCGGCGACCGCAACGTTGAACTCTTCGGACGCTACGAGGAAAATGCCTACATGTGGCGCATGATGCAGCTCGTGGGACATCCCGCGACAACCATCTACGAGATTGGAGGACACGACCACGGCGCCATGTGCCACCCCGCTTTCCACATCCTGCTCCAGACAATAAACAACGACAAACGTTAGCTCCTAACCTTTCCGTAAACATACCTCGCCAAGCCATACAAATAACGGCGGAAGCCAGGACGATAGGCAAGCATCCGGTCAAACCAACCGAGGTGCTTGCCTGTTTGTTTTACCACCATGCCGACATACACCATGGCAAACAATGTTCCGATGCCTACGATGTACCACTGCCAGGCTCCAAAGAACACGTAGCAGAACACCACCGCCAACACCACAAGCATCGTGTCGACGCATATCTTCACCTTAGGAAACTCCACGCCCGTCACATTGCTGATGGCTACTGGAAATCCCTCACCGGGCATAGTCACCGAGCCGCAACGCACCTCCAAGGATATGCCGATGCCGAGAATTGTGCAACCCACAACCTGCGACACAACCTTTGCCGCCAATGTTGCCGGTGCAAGCCAACCTGTGAGCAGCATGTTCAAGTCGATGAGCGAGCCGAACACAAAACCCACTAGCAACTGGAACAGCTGCACCGCCTCAAACTGGCGCCTCAACACGCATATCTGCCCTACCACGAGCAGGGCATTCATTATATATGTATACTGCCCTATCGTCAGCGCCGGCACACCAAGCCCTCGCTTGCCAGCCGTCTCAAAAACGTATGGCAGTGTTGATATCACACTTGACCCGAGCATCGAGCGCACGCAAACCGCCACGCCAAGGGTCATCACATAAAGTGAAACAAGCAACAGAACGTGTTGCCACAAAAATGAAATTATAATGTCTTTTCTTCTCATACTATTTATATTATAATGTGTTATCATCTGCAAAAATACTGATTTCATAACAATATACGCGCGAATGACATGGAAAATGAAGTTTTTTCAAAAATAATTGCCAAAACATTTGCACGTTTCGCCAAAAACCACTACCTTTGCACTCGCAATTCAGAAATACAGCAAACGCTTAAAAAACTGAATTACTTACATTTTGGTTAATATCGCGGAGTGGAGCAGTTGGTAGCTCGCCAGGCTCATAACCTGGAGGTCGCATGTTCGAGTCCTGCCTCCGCAACTAAGAATGGTCGAATTTCCTTTACACAAAGGGATTTCGACCATTATTCGTTATTGGCCGTTGCGGATATTCGGACGTTATTCGGACGGTTTTTGTTTAATGACATTGGTTGTCTTCGGACGAACAATGTAAAAAAATGTACACTTCTGCTAAAAATTTCTTATCTACAAGAGATATAGTAGGTTATACCCTTCCACGATTACATGAGGGTAAAAACTGCTATGTTGATTTCTATGCCTACGACCCTACTATAGACGGACTCAGACGCAAGAAATACATGCTCGACAGATACAAAAAGAGTGAGCGTAGGCACATAGCAACTGTGCTGATGACCAACATCACCCAAAAGCTGACTGCCGGATGGAACCCCTTTATCAACAACGACAAGGGACGTGGCTACACGAAATGGGAAACAGTGGTGCAACGCTACATCGACT
The DNA here is from genome assembly GCA_050875085.1 of Prevotella sp. Taxonomy (GTDB): domain Bacteria; phylum Bacteroidota; class Bacteroidia; order Bacteroidales; family Bacteroidaceae; genus Prevotella. The sequence goes on from JBNMLZ010000136.1 coordinate 1,872, forward strand.
ACACCAAGGTTGCAGAGAAGAAAGGTATGCTGAAGACCAAGACTGCAGTGGACTACCGCAGCCGTTTGTCGGGTGTTCTGTCCTACATAGAAGAGGCAAAGGTACCAATAAAGTATGTAAACCAGTTTGACAAGACTTTTGCCGTTGATTTTTTGGACTATATTGTGCTCGACAAGGAACGCTCACCCAAGACACGCAACAACTACCGCACGTGGCTGTCTACATTTGCCACATGGCTTGTGGACCGGCAGTACATCAAGGAGAACTGCATCGAGACAATTCACATGATGAAGGAGAACGAGAAGTTCCGCGATGAGTTGACGGCTGAGGATCTGCGTCGTCTGAAGGAATACACACGCGAGAAATGTCCTACGTTTTATCTCGCCTGCCTCATGGAGTACTACACGTTCATCCGTCCGGAAGAACTCCGTCACATCAAGATTGGCGACATATCAATCAAGGAGCAAACTGTTTTTATTCCGCCAGAAGTGGCAAAGAACCGCAAGGGGCAGACCGTTGCGCTCAACGACACGCTGCTGAAGATAATGATCGAGCAGGGTGTGTTTGACCACCCTTCGCAAGATTATCTGTTCGGGAGGGGAATAAGACCAGGCGGAGAACAGATACCAATAAACAGATTTAGGCAGGAATGGGTGAAGGTGAGGAAGGCACTTGACTTCCCCGCCTCGTACCAATTTTATTCTCTGAAGGACTCCGGCATTCGAGACCTCGCCAACGCAGAGGGCATTGTGGTGGCGCGTGACCAGGCACGGCACACAGACATATCAGTAACCAACAAGTATCTGAAACGCCCGAAAGCGACGCACGAGGTGACGAAACACTTTGTAGGGGACTTATAGTGTGCTGCGGAGGCCGGAGCCCTCCGCCACGAATGGCTATAATATCTCGTAGAAGTAGCCGGTCTTCAGACGGCTTATACCCTCGCCCGACACCTCAAGCTCCACCTTCTGACAGACAAAGCGGCGGTTGTGGAAGATGTAGATTTTTGAGGGGTCGGGTATGTCGTCGGTCAGGAACTTGATGCACTGGAGGTTGTGGGAGTCGATGTCGAGAGCTGTGCCTGCATTGTGCGGCAGACTGTCGAGAGCGAGCGACACGGTCTCACTCCGCCCGGTCAACGAGGGATACATGCGGTAGTCGGTGAGGACAATGGGATAGCGCACGAGAGTGTTCTCGTTGCCGAAGGTGCCGCGCGTGATGACGTTGTCAGTATCGAGGTTGCGCACATACTCCCCCTGGAACATAAGGCGCATGGTCTCGTCTGCCGACTCCTCGGAGTTTGTATCCTCGGCGCCCTGCATGGCATCCTGCACACTGATGTAATACTCGCCGTCGTCGTCTTGCGACA
>JBNMLZ010000137.1:0-3155 GCA_050875085.1 Prevotella sp.
CTTCTGCGGAGGCATGAAGCAGGGCTTCGTCTATCCCGTGCGCGACTCCTGGAGCAACGACGACATCTATGGCGAGCCTATCTGGTGGCCTGCTTATGTGGCTGGGTGGGTTGATATCGCACACATGGTGCCGCAGTATCTGAAGAAGGCTTACAAGAACCAGACTACATGGAAGTGGCACGTGCAGATACCTTACTCCTATTGGGACAAGAAGTTTCCTATCTCCGAGTTCAAGAACACCGACCTGCGCCGACAGGCCATCAACAAGTACATGACGGAGATTGAGCGCAACCTTCTCGGTCCCGAAAATGCCGAGAAGCCTATCTTCACCAACTATGCCGTCAACGAGATGAACGGGCGCATCGAGGAGGAGTGGAAAATCACGCCTCTCTCCAACAAGTACTCCGCCGGTCAGGAGAACCTCGTCACGTCGGCTGCCGCCAACTCCGAGATTCTTTTCTCGCTCATGGTCAACCCCAACGTGCTCGGTGCTGGTATGCCGGGCGGTTCATATGCCGGCAACCAGGGTGGCTCCAACATCCGTGAGGCGTTCCTCGTCAACATCGCCAACTCGTGGATCGACCGCCAGAACATTCTCGACCCACTCCAGCTCTATCTGCAGCTCAACGGTGCTCCCTCCGACATTCAGCTACGCTTCCGCAACACCATCCTCACCACCCTCGACACCGGTGCCGGCACCACTCACAAGCTGTCGTAGCGGCAATCTGTCACACCCCACCTTCTACAATGTCTTATCCGCCCTATCCGCCTTATTCGTCTTAGTATAATAGTGAATTAGTAAAATAATTGCTTATGCTCTTCTCCCAATCCCTCTGGGACAACGGTCGCCAAATCGCCCCCTTCGTCCCCGTCTCATCCTCGCTCTCGTTCTCCAAGATGCAGCCTTCTCTTGCCGGAGTCGAGCAGCAGTTTCTCGCCCCTCTCCTCGGCGAGTCCATGACCAGCCGCCTTCAGCAGCTTGCCGACAATCTCCCAGATGGCGACACTCTCGCCTCGCAGCTCGTGCAGACGGCTCGTCGCGCCGTCGCCAACCTCGCCTTCTGGCACGACTTCGACGCGCACAACCTGCGTATCTCCGACCAGGGCTTCCAGCGCCAAGGCTCAGCCGACTGGCAGGGTGCCTACAAGTACCAGGAGGACAATCTGCGCGCGTCGTTCAAGAACCGTGGCTTCAATGCCCTCGACTATCTGCTCGACTTCCTCGACGACCACGTTGCCGACTATCCCGAATACCGCCAGTCGCAGTGCTTCAGCGACCGCAGCCGTGCCATCGTGCGCTCGCCGCGCGAGGCTAACCAGTTTGTGTTCATCAACTCCTCGCACATTGTCTTTATGCGCTTGCAGGGCGAGTTCCGCACTGTCGAGGAGTACGACCTTCAGGCCATCCTCGGCAGCGACCTCTACGCTCTACTGCGGCAATGGCTCAATGGCGAGTCTGCGTTTCCCTCCGACGATTGTGTCTGCACGCTCGACCAATTGCGCCTCGCTTGTGCCGACTTCGTTGTCAAGAAGGCAGCCGCCCGTCTGCTACGTCAGACAGGCTCGCTCACCGAGCGCGGCCTATACTTCACCGCCACAGCAGCCTCCGGCTCCTACGGCAACGACACTCTCTCGCCCGCCTCCGATCGGCAGATAGGCGACCGCTGCGCGCTTGCCGACCTCGACGCCCACCGCGCCGAAGCCTCTCTCCACTCTTTTCTCAATAATTATATGGGCAACTTTGTCGCCTCTCAGACCTCTGGTCCCATCCGCGACAACACCAATCACTCAGCCTTCTTTGCCATGTAGTTCTTATGAAGCATATCAAAATAACCCACAACGGCAAGGTCTACGAGCACGACATACCCGCCTCCTTCGACGAACTCGACTCCGATGGTCTCCAGCTCGCCGCTGGGCTGTGGACTGGCTCCATCCACCACGACACGCTGCTTGCCCGCTTCTATGGCGTTCCGCTCACCGTGGTTCACGACCTCGACAGCTATCTTGTCTACTGTCTCACGCAGCTCACCTCATGGATGCGCCGCCTCGACGACGATGTTGACAATTTCAAGATTGCCAAGCTTCCCGGTACTGCCTACTTCGCACCCGGTCCGCGCCTGGGCGGTTGCACTCTTGAGCAGTTCATGGTGGCTGACACTCACTTTCAGCGTTACGCCATCACGTCCGATGCCGACCATCTCACCGCCTTCATCGCCTCGCTCTATCATGCCCAACACCGTCGCGACGACGACATTGACGCCAAGATTACTGCAGTGGAGCAATTGCCCGACACCGTGCGTCAGGCAATTTTCCTCAACTTCATCCTCATCCGCCGCTGGCTCTCGCGCTCCTACCCCTATCTCTTTCCGCCACAAGCCGATGATGGCGACGACAGCGACGAGCAGCCAAACAGCAAGCGCAAGCTCAACAAGAAGCCTCGCCCCACCGACTGGCTCGCCATCTTCGACGCTTTCATGGGCGACGATGTTGCCTTCATCGAGCGTTACAAGCGCATGGCGGCCATCGATGCCTTCCGCCTTATGAACCGCCGCATCAAGCGTTCACGCCAACCACAATAATATCACCTACAAGTTATGCACATTCAATCCGTCGCCCAATACATCGAGCAGCTTTGCCGTGAGCACAAGGCCGTGCGCCACTCCGAGGCTGAGCCGCACTTCGTCAATCTCAACGACGACCACCTGGGTATGGCGCTCGCCCAGGAGCTTCGCTACCCGGCTGTCTACTTCGAGTCAACCGACTTCTCGCTCAACATCTCATCGCAGTCGCTTCGCCGCGACTACACCTGCCACATCGAGGTGTTCCAGCACGTCACCGACACCGCCGACTACGCCGAGGTGGAGCGTGCGCTGTCCTCGGCAGAGCAGATTATTACCGATATCTTTGCACGCATGATGCGCGACCGCACTCTACAAAGTCCATCACTGCACTGGCTGCGCTACGTCGCCTCGCCACAGCTTGTGAAGGTTGTTCCGCTGCAAAACGAGCAAAATGCCCTCTATGGCTACATGGCTGAGTTCACCGTCCCTATTTCGGGCTGCATCAACGATAGTATTAACAATTTCAATTCTTCAAGCAATGGCTAAAACATTCGATTCTCTTAATTCCGATGCCGAGACCATACGCACCAACAC
>JBNMLZ010000138.1:0-3064 GCA_050875085.1 Prevotella sp.
CAGTATCTAAAGAATGAGATTGCAATTCAGATATATTGATGTCGGGATATTCATTGAACAAACATTCGTTTGAGCAAAAAGTGCGGATGTCGTCAACAAGCCATCCCTCATCCATCAAATGGTGACAATGCTCACAAATACGGAGATTGTCTATCTCATACTCGCTGATTATTTCATCCAAACAGCCAAGCATGACAAGTTCCTCAACCATTCTGATGGCAAGTTGCCTTTCATGGTTGTCTCTTAGTGAAAAGAAAGTTTTTACTTTCCAATGCAGATTGTAATATAAGCGAAACATCTCGGTTTCTGAGTAAGATTTGGATGCGGTTCCGATATGGTGTATGAGGTCATTAGTATTTGAGGAATATTCCCAGCAGTGTGCTGAGGTAACATTGGAACCAAGATAAGCTGACGCTACGATTGGCTTGTCAGGAAATCGCTTGAGCATGGAGATTAACTCCTGAGTATTAATCCATTTCATGTGATTGTACGTTTAAATAGATAAAATTAATTTCGTTGGTACAAAGGTCATAGATCTTGACGAAACAACAAAATTGTTTAGATCGAATTAAAAATCATTAGATCGTTTTAGGTCAAAAACATAGATTATGGTTACAAAAGACATTTATAAACTTCAAGGTAAATTTTAGCACATGTGGAACTTGCTACTAAAGTCTTTAGAGCCAAATGCTTTGAGTGAACTGAAATGTTCAATCGGTTGCTTTTCCGTGGCGGAGGTCTCCGGCCTCCGCAGCAACCAGTGCCAACATCTTACTATATGCCAATCTATTTGTGATTTATTGCTTTCTGCGGAGGCCGGAGACCTCCGCCACGGATAAATCATGTTTTCGGGCTTTTGCACACCCTCAAAACATTTGGCTCTAAATTCTTTAACTCCTCCTCAAATTATATTGAGCGGATAAACTTCACCACCGCGTCGCGGTCGGCTTTCTTCAGATTGTAGAACTTCAGGGCAGAGTCGTAGGCCTGGGAGTTCTTTGAGTAGGCGTGCCACATGATGGCCTCCACCTCGTTGCGGGCGCGGGCGTCGTGCAGACGGTCTTCCTTGCCGCTGTTGACAGCAGCCAAACCGCGTCCCCAGAGCGGCGTTGTACGGCACCATGAGCCGTGGATGTCCTGCTCCATGTCGAGCTTGTGCTGGATGAAGTCAGAGTAGGGGTAAATCTTCTGATGAGCATACTGTGGCAGGTTGCGGCCCTGAAGGATGAGCGAGCGGCCGTAGTTGTCGTTGCCGGTTGTCCATGAAGCCTTGTGGCAGTTGGTGCAGCCCATCGAGAAGAACAGCTCCTTGCCACGTTTCACGTCGGCATTGTTGAGGTTGCGGGCGCGCGGCACGGCAAGACCACGGTGCCATGTCATGAACGAGTGATACTGGTCGTCGGTCATCTCGGGCTTGAAGTTGTAGTACTTGTTGTCGTAGAGGTTCACGTCATCAGACGGGCGGAGCAAGTAGGAGAGAGCCTCCTTCACGCCAGCCTCGGTGCCGTCGTAGTAGTAAGGATGCACGGGCGAGTTCTTGTCGGCGCCGTTCTTCAGAATGTAGCTTATCACGTCCTTGTCCTCCGACATGGCCTTTGCCCAAGCCTCGGTGGTGCAGATGTGGTGGAGGTCGGAACGCAGGATGTTAAGCTCGTCCCACATTGCCACGTCGTTCTGCAAGCAACCCTCAAGCAGGTCGTAGTTGAAGCGCTTGACGAACTTCTGTCCGAAGTAGTCCTCGGCGTAGGCGTCGTCCTTGAGCTTCTTGGCCGAAGCGTCCCAGAACTCCGGGTTTAGCTCGGCGCCATAGCTGTCCTCAAGCTTGTACTGTGCCTCAAGTTCCTCGTTGCTGAGGGCATCAATCAGACCAAGACCCTGGAAGTTGCACGACACGATGAGTCGCACCTCGTAAGGCTTCGACGGGCGCGGGTCGGAGTTGAACGCATCGAGAGGCACCTCGGCGGTAGGGTAGCGCAGGGCGAACTTCTCGCCGTCGGGGAACTGCATCTTCAGTCCGCTCTTCATGGCAGTCACGTCGTGCCACTGAATCTTCACGTTGTCGGGCGTGAGCTGTGGCTTGAACGGAGTCATAGCCATGGTCATGGTGAAGGTTGTGAGTTGGTCGACAGGCTCGCCGTTGTTGCTGCCCGGAGCGTCGGGATAGTAGATTGACACGATGTAGCCGTTGCCCGTCTCGGCACGGAAGTTGTCGCGGCTGTGGGCGTGGCCGTAGCCGTTAGGGTGGCAGTCCTCGCAAGCCTTGCGTGAGGCTACCGGTCCCCAACCCTTGAAGTTGCCAGTGTTGATGGTGTAGCGCGTGCTCGCCATCTGGTCGCCGAGCTGGAACTGGGCGTTGAGTCCCTGCTGCGTCACGGCAGGCGTCGGGTCCTCGTAGCTGTTGGACGAGATGTTGTCGGTGGTGCCGAGTTCGCCGCCCGGATGCCACTCGTCGGCAGAGAAGCCGTCGACAGCTTGACCTACATACGCGCCGTCCGGCTCGTCAAGGTTGGGAGTGTCGGGCGTGTTGTTGTCGTCGTGGCACGACGACATGATGAAGGCGGAGCCAAGGAGAATGGCTGATGTCTTGAGAATGTTGTTCATAAAAAATATTTTGGTTGTTTAAATTACTGGGCAATGCCGCCATAACTGGGAGATGGGGCACCCCCGCCCCCGGTAGAGATTTTATTTGCTGGGAGATGGGGTGCCCTCGCCCCCGGTAGAAATTTTATTGCTGGGAGAGAAGGTGCCCTCGTTCCCGCAGAAGTTTATTTGCCGGGGGCGAGGGCGCCCCCTATCCCAGTTATGGTGGTTTACGCAAAAGGACAGGGCAGTTTTTGGGCTGCTCTGTCCTTTGTATTAATCGTATTGTCGTGCGTCGGAAGCCTGAATGTTGTCGCGTTGTTGCCGTTTTGTCGTCTTACTGCGGTCGGGATGAGCGCTCATCGCGGTCGGGATGAACATTCATCGCGGTCGGGGTAAGCACTTACTTCGGTCGGAATAAGCCAACTGAAGAACAACTTCTGCACGACATTCAAGCATCTTTTGCCAAACATTTTATATCGAG
>JBNMLZ010000139.1:0-3064 GCA_050875085.1 Prevotella sp.
CTTCACTGCGCCGTAGCCCTCAGAACTTGAGACGTCCCAGCCCATGTTCTCCTCGTTGAACGATGCTGCGAAGCGGTACCACATGTCGTGTACAGGGCGCCCGTTGTCGAAGTTCTCCTTGAACGGCATAGTGTAGTTGTCACCGAAGATAACGGTTGGTGTGATTGCAGGTGCGCCGTCGTCGGTGTCGTTGGTAGGCACGATTACGTAGGTGGCGTCCATCTGCTCACCCTCGTCAAGGTCTTCATACTCCACGTCGCACTCATTGCCCTCAACATCCTCTTCAACCGGATCCATGCCATACACATAGTCCTCATATAGATATACGTTGTAGCGCACGTTGTCGGGGTTGATGTAGTGTCCGTTGGCGCCCTTGTCGGGAGTCTTCCATGAGATGTGTGCGGTGTTGACGTCGGTCACTTCAATCTTCACGTCGGTAGGAGTGGCAGGAGTGTCCTCTCCGCAGTATACGGTCTGTTCCTCGGTGTAGAGACCCTCGTCGCCGGCTGCGTTGTAAGCCACGGCGCGGTAGATGTTGTTGCCTGTCTTCACGCTGTTGTCCTCAAACGACAGCTCTGCGCCTGTTGCCGGAGCGTCGAATGTCTTCACCTCCACGAACTTGCCAGACGCGTTCTTGCGCTCCACAACCACCTTGCTGATGGCAGTCAGCGGGTTGCCGTTGATGGCAGTCTTAGGGGCCGTGAGGCTTACAGTTGCCGACAGTTCACCCTCTTCGGCAGCCACAGCCTTGAAGTCGGTTGGAGCAACTGGAGCCACGAGCAGCGGGCCAGGAGTTACGCTGAGCGAGCGTACGCGCATCTTGCCGCCCTTGGTCGACATGTTGTGTATGCCGATGTTGTAGTTGCCTTCCTCGGGAGCCTGCAGGGTGTTGATGCTGTCCTTGTCGGCGCCGAACAGCTGTCCCTTGATTGTGGTAGGCTCAAGCACGGTGGTCGTCATGCTTGTAGACTTGGCGTCTGTGCCAGCCTTTATCTCGAAGGTCTGCGGATAGAAGAGTCCGTTCTGAATCCAGTAGCTGTAGCCTACGTAGTAGAGTCGGTCTGCTTTGAGATGTATTGACGGAGAGAAGAGCCAGTCGTCGTTGGTGCCGCTTGTGTTGTCCTGCATCTCGGCGCTGTTGGTCCATTCCCATGTAATGCCGTCGTTGTTGGTGTCCTCGATGGTGAAGTATTTGTAGTCGCCCTGGAATGTGGCGAGTGAATAGCTCACAGGCGGCTCGGCAATGACGTTCACCTGATAGTCGTTCGAGTAGCTCACCTGCCCAATCTTCTCGCCGTATTTAGGCACGATGCCGTAGGCCAAGCGGCGGCTCTTTGTCATGTCTACAGGCTCGGTGAAAGAGCAGTCTTTTATGTCCTCGGCGTCATACTTGCCCTCGGGGTAGCGTATCACGGTGTATGTCATCTCGTCTGGATTGACATATCCGCCATGTATGCCTTTCTCTGGAGCCTTCCATGTAAGGGTTGCCACGTTGTCCTTCACGTTCAGTACAGGATTCTCTGGCAGTATAGGGCGGTCTGCGCCCACCCAGTGCTCGTCGCTTACTCGTGGCGAGCGCTTGCCGTCCTGCTCCACGTATGCGCTGAACTTGTAGTAGCGTTCTGCGGAAAGATACACCTTTAGGGTGACTGTCTCACCCGGGTTGCCGCTGAACGGCACGTATTTGAGGTTCATGTCGAGCTGGCCCTTCAGTTTTCCTGTGAGCGGAGTGCCGTCAACTGTCTTTGTAGGCAGTGTGAAGCTCACGTCGCCGAAGAGGTCGGCACCGTTGAAGTTGAACTTCATGTCGGTTGGTGCGGCAGGAGCCTTGTCGTCGTATACGTTGTCGCCGGCGTTGAGTCCGATAATCTGGCGTCCGTCGGTGAAGTTCATCACTGGCGTCACCTGTGCTGTCAGCGTGTCCACCTTGTAGATGCCGTTGTAGCCGCTTGCCGTGCTGGTAGCCCAGTATAGGTTGCCGTCGTGGTCGAAGGTTGCGCTCTGTATGTATTGTGGCTGTATGCCGGTCTCGCCGATGGTTTGCTTGAACTTACCGGTGTTCTTGTCAACAACAACGAGTGAGCCGAACTTGTCGATGCCGAATATTGTTCCGCCTGGTGATGCGGCTATGGCGTAGAGTTGCAGCATGGCGTCCTGGTCGGCAATTGCCCATGTGTCGCCGTCGGCAACGTCGAGCACGCCCCAGTAGTAGTCGGTCATATCCTCGTTCCAGAACTGTCCGTATATATTGTCGGTGGTCTGGTCGTATGTCATGGCAGAGGCGCATGATGTCACGAGGATGTCGCGTGAGGTCTCAAGTTCGCCGTTGCTGCCGTTGTAGACAAACTGCTTGGCGCGGTTGATGCCGTTGTCGTTGTAGAGGTAGTTCACGTAGAGCTTGCCGTTGGCATAGGCTGCCGAGCCGGTAGGGTTGAGGTTTTTGTCGGTGAACTCAAGGTCGAACACGGCTGATGTCTCGGGGCTGAATGAGTAGTAGCCCACGTTGCCGCCTTGGTTGACGATGCCGTAGAGCGTAGGCAGTGCCTCGTTTACGCGCATTGCGCGCTTGGCTGCTGTGGAGGGTGCCTTGCGCTCAATGCGCGCGCCGCTTGGAGCGGTGTTGGCACCAAGTTGCCGTGCCTTGCGCAGTGGAGTCTGCACATCGCCGAAGGCAAAAGCTGCAATGCTTGCAGAGAAAGCCACAAGGACTGAAGCTGTCCAAAGAGTTTTGTTTTTTGCCATAATCGTTTGTGTTTTGTGAATATTAATAGATTTGATTGCGTCTGGATTACGGCTGCAAAGTTAATGGTCTTTAGCTTTATGTGTATTGTCGGGTGGGGGGACAAAGGGGGTACAAGTCAAAAAAACTAACCAAAAACAGCTTTTTTTTATCGTTTTGCAATGAAATAGACGATAATTGTATATATTTGCGACATGAAAAGAAAGAAACTTATTCTACTGACAATAGTTTATATATGCTCACTCGTTGCAGCCCTTGCGCAGTCGAAGTGGCCAGCTGTGCAGCCTGAACACGACGCGCTGATGCGCGAGTTCGACCGCACGA
>JBNMLZ010000140.1:0-3061 GCA_050875085.1 Prevotella sp.
GACGTTGGGCTTCAACAGCACCAACGCGATGGCTGCCACTGACGATGGCAATGAGTCTGAAACTACATTAAAGCAGGGCAAGGTTGTTCATCTGTCTGGTTTCGGCGATGCCGACGAGAATGGACTTCCGAAGGGCTGGACCCTGAAATTTGTCGAATCTTATTCAAGTCCTTTGGTAAATCAACTCAGCCCCGAACTCAGCGCCGAGTATGCCAAAACTGTGAGCTATGGCGACTTCGACAATCCTTTAATCCATACAAAGGCGTTCCGCGGCTCTCCTAAGGCTGTCACCGTACTTGAGCGTGTTTATTCTCTTGAGGAACTTGGCTTAACCGAGAAGGATATCCTTGATACTGAAATCGGTATACGTGCCGGTGTGCAGGTCATAGGACTCAACCAGGTGAAGGACGTCAATAAGTGTGAGCAGGTAAAAGTGTTGCTGTCGGCTTATGACAGCGACGGCGGTCTGATCGCTGCAGAGGATAATGGTACTGAACTGGCAGGAATATTTGCAAGCAATCACTTGGAGTCGGTTATCGATTTTGGGGGAGAAAATGGAGATTCTGGAGATATTAAGGTTAAGGTGTCGATAATCATCAAGCCTAATGCCGAATTTACGGATGTTCCAGGCTCTGCCATTGGCAATGTTGACATATATCAGTCTCCAATGAATATGGTTGGTTCTCCAAAATATATAGCTACCGGTTACAATGGCCATGGAGATGTGTATGGAGACGGCTATTATTTGCCGTTTGCAACCGAGGACACCAAGGTGGAACTTTATGCCGTGAATAAAGATTCCGACATCTATCCCAACACGATGTGGCGCAATAAGGATGGCGAGATAGTTTCCCATGGCGAAAAATGTGAGGTAACGCTCAACGACAGCGACGATGACATTATTGACCCTACCTATTGGCCGTACCCAACCCGTACCACGAAGTATTATGCTGTGGTTTACGACAAGCTTACCAGTATAAAAGCCATTGCTGACGGCAACGGCACGATTTCCCCGAAGGGCGTGGACGGTGTTGTTGAATATGGACCGGATGAAAGTCCAACCTACAAGGCTTATCCAAACGGTGAAAGGTCGCTGTTTGCCGGATGGCGCGATGCCAACGGCAATATCTTGTCAAGCAATAGTGAGTACTCCTTCCATATCGATGACCAGCCTGAGCTGCCCATCACAGCCAAGTTCCAGGACCTCACCGACTGCACCTACACCACCGACGCCCTCTGGAGCACTGTCTACTACCGCGACCTCATCGACCTGTCCAAGTATGCTTCAGACATACGCCTGTTCAAGGTAAAGGGCAAGGCATCCGACGGCAGCAACGCGCTTGAGCTTAGCGAGAAAATTGGTACTGGTGTTGATCCATACACTCCGGTGCTGGTCTACAACCCCAACCGCGAGACCATCAGCCTGCCGCTGTTCACATGCAAGAAGCCTTTCGACGAGGGCAAGATTGCCGGCTATGAGGACGGCTACCTGAAGGGCACGCTCGACCTCGACGGTGCCACTGTTCCTGCAGGAGCCTATGCCTTAGGCTGTAAGGACGGCAAGTATGGTTTCTACCGTGTCGACGCAGCCGGCTCGGCATCGGTCGACGCCTTCAACTGCTGGCTTGAGTTGCCAGCCAGCATTGCCGGCGGCAACACCGAGTTCATGTTGCCCGACAACATCTCGACTGGCATAAAGTCGGTAGAGACGACAACCGGCACAAACGTTTCCGCACCGAAGTCGGTATATACTCTCGACGGCAAGAAGGTGGAGACACAGCAGCCCGGACAGCTGTACATCGTTGACGGCAAGAAGATTGTGAAATAACTGGAAGAAACGGAACGGCGGACTCCCGTCCGCCGCCCCGTCCATTACCGCATCAACCAACGATACAATTAACGTATAAATTAACGGGCCATTAACGGGCATTAACGACTTTTTTTGTCGTCAATGCCCGTTAATGGCCCGTTAATTTTTGGGTTCACAAGTATTCGTCCTGAATTTACATATTAGTTGCAAACAATGGTTGCAGCGGAGGCCGGAGACCTCCGCCACGGATGGAGCGCGCGTTGCTTATTCCGCCAGCGTGAAGTCCAACTGTTTCTTTTCAAGGTTGGCTTGCGCCACCTTAATCTTTATCGGGTCGCCAAGCTGGTACTTGTGGTGATGGCGGCGGCCGACGAGACAGTAGTTGCGCTCGTCGAAGTCGTAGTAGTCGTCGTCGAGGTCGCGCATGGGCACGAGTCCCTCGCAGTGGTTCTCGTCAATCTCGCAGTAGATGCCGTAGGACTGGATGCCCGAGATGTGCGCGTCGTAGACATTGCCCACGCGCTCCGACATGAACTCCACAGCCTTGTACTTGATGGAGTCGCGCTCGGCGTTGGCGGCAATCTGCTCCATCTCCGACGAGTGCTCGCACAGTTCCTCGTAGTGCTCCTTGTTGGCAGAGCGTCCGCCCTGCTGGTAGCGCGTGAGGAGTCGGTGCACCATAGTGTCGGGATAGCGGCGGATAGGCGACGTGAAGTGGGTGTAGTAGTCGAACGCCAGGCCGAAGTGACCGATGTTGTGGATGGAGTACTTCGCCTTCATCATGGCGCGCAGCGCGACGGTCTGTATGAGGTTCTGCTCGCGCTTGCCCTCACACTCCGACATGAGCGTGTTGAGCGACTTGGCGAGAGCGCCCTTCGTGCCGTCGGTCTTCATCTTGTAGCCGAACTTAACGACAAACTCGCGCAGCGTCTCAAGCTTCGTCGGGTCGGGGTTGTCGTGTATACGGTAGGGCAGCGTCTTCGGCTTCTTGCCCTTGCCAGGCTTGCCTACCGACTCAGCCACAGTCTTGTTGGCAAGGAGCATGAACTCCTCGACAAGCTTGTTGGCGTCCTTCGAGCGCTTGAAGTAGCAGCGGATGGGCTTGCCCTTCTCGTCGACGTCGAAATGAAGCTCCTCGCGGTCGAACTTCACCGAGCCGTTCTTGAAGCGCGCCGCGCGCAGTTTCTTCGCCAGTCGGTCGAGCGTGATGAGCTGTTCGGCGTTCTCGCCCTTGTAGCCCTCCTTCGGGGC
>JBNMLZ010000141.1:0-2953 GCA_050875085.1 Prevotella sp.
GAGGAGTGGATGCGGCAGTCGCGCAGTTTTGTGTTATGCAGATTTGCCTTCTTTGCGCGCTCGCGTGCGAGTTTCGTCACGCCAGCCATTGCCTTGCGCTCGCGCTCGCTCTCGGATATCTTCTGCTGCATCACCTCTGCCACGTCGGCATGGATGTGCAGATAGTTGTCTACCTCCTGCTTCACGAAGTCGCCCACATACTTGTTTATGCTCTCGCCGCCCGGCGACATCTGCAGTGAGCCGAGCTTTATCTTGGTCTGGCTCTCGAACATCGGCTCCTCCACGTTGATGGCGATGGCAGCCACAAGACCATTGCGTATGTCGGTGAACTCATAGTTCTTGCCGAAGAACTCCTTTATGGTGCGTGCTATGTGCTCCTTGAAGGCGCTCTGGTGGGTGCCACCCTGGGTGGTGTGCTGTCCATTGACGAAGGAGTGGTATTCCTCTCCATACTGGTTGGTGTGGGTGAAGGCTATCTCGATGTCCTCGCCCTTCATGTGGATGATGGGATATAGGGGGTCGGTGGTCATGGTGTCGGTCAGGAGGTCGGCAAGACCATTGCGCGAAAGTATGCGGTGACCGTTGTACATAATGGTCAGACCCGTGTTGAGGTAGGTGTAGTTGCGCAACATAGTCTCCACGATGTCGTCGTGGAAGGAGTATCCGATGAAGAGCGTGGGGTCAGGCTCGAAGAATATGTAGGTGCCGTTCTCGTCCTGGGTGTCGCTGGTCTGGTCGTCCTTGAGTGTACCCTTCTCGAACTTTAGGGCGCGCACCTTGCCGTCGCGGTAGGACTTCACCTCGAAGTGTGCCGAGAGGGCGTTGACCGCCTTCACGCCGACACCATTCAGACCTACGCTTTTCTTGAACGCCTTGGAGTCATACTTGCCGCCGGTGTTGAGCACCGACACCGCCTCGACAAGCTTGCCCTGCGGTATGCCGCGTCCGTAGTCGCGCACGGAGACGCGCAGGCGGTCGTCGATGTCGACCTCGATGCGCTTTCCGGCGTTCATCTTGAACTCGTCGATGGAGTTGTCGATGACCTCCTTCAACAGCACATAGATGCCGTCCTCGGGCAGCGAGCCGTCGCCCAGGCGACCGATGTACATGCCAGGACGCGTGCGCACGTGCTCCATGTCGGAGAGGTGGCGTATGTTGTCGTCGGTGTATTGTACGGTTGGTTGGTTGGTTGATTCCATAGTTATAAGCCCCTCCCCCTCGCCGCTGAAGCGGCTCTTGCCCCTCCCCTTAGGGAGGGGAGTAGTATGCAATGCTAATCAGAGGATTTGGGGATTTTTTCTAAATATTTTTTGTGAAAATAAAAATGATACTGACTCACTTATCAGCCTAAATATGCCATTACTTCAGCCAGTCAAGCATTTCACTCCCCTCCCTAAGGGGAGGGACAGAGCCGCTTTAGCGGCTGGAGGTGGGGCTTTGGCTTATCTCTTTCTTGTAGCACTTTCTGCGCTTGTGGCATATTCTCTGAAGCTCGCCCCACTGACCCTGCACGCCCTCGTTGGTCTCAAGCTCCACCTGTGTCTCGCCCCACTCGAAGCCGTAAGCCTGGTAGCGCGGGATGAGGTCGGCAAACATGAGGGCGTTGGCACCCTTGGCGCGGTACTCGGGCAGCACGCCGATGAGCAGCAGGTCGACGATGTTGGTCTTGTGGTGCTTGATGGCGCGCAGGATGTGTATCCAGCCGAAGGGGAACAGGCGTCCGCGCTTGCACTTCTTCAGAGCGTGGGCAAGCGACGGTATGGTGATGCCCACACCAACGAGCTTGTTGTCGGCTGAGGCATCCTCGATGAGGGTGATGAGGCTGAGGTCGGCCAGTGGGAAGTACATGTCGATGTACTGGTCGATCTGGCGGTCGGTGAGCTGTGAGTAGCCGTAGAGGTCGGCGTAGGTGGAGTTGATAAGCTCGAATATCTTGCGGCCGTAGCCATCCTCGAACACTTCCTTCTTGGTGAGCTTCTTGACGCGCAGGTTGTAGCGTTTCTGAATCATGCGCGAGAGCTTCACGTAGCGCTCTGGCACGGTGTCGGGCACGATGAGCTTGAACTCCACGTACTTGTTGTCAACGGTCCATCCGCCCTGCGCCTCGATGTGCTCGGGATAGTAGGGATAGTTGTAGATGGTTGCCATGGTGCCGAGCTGGTCGAAGCCCTCGGTGAGCACTCCCTCGGGATCCATGTCGGTGAAGCCGAGCGGGCCCACAATCTCGGTCATGCCCTTGGAGCGGCCGTAGTCCTCGACAGCCTTCAGGAGGGCGGCAGACACCTCGCGGTCGTCAACGAAGTCGATCCATCCGAAGCGCACCGACTTGCGGTTCCAGCGCTCGTTGGCGCGGTTGTTGATGATGGCTGCCACGCGACCCACGAGTTTCCCGTCCTTATACGCCATGAAGTACTCGGCGTCGCAGAATTCAAATGCGGCGTTCTTGTCCTTGCGCAGGGTGTTCACCTCGTCGGTGTAGAGGTTGGGCACGTCATATTCGTTGCCCTCATAAAGGTCGTAATGAAAATCAATGAAAGTCTGGAGGTCGTGACGCGACTCGACTTTACGTATTTCTACTGCTGACATCTATATCCTTTTTCGTTTGATTTATGAAAACATTGGAGGCATCCGGATTACTCATCGCCGGATGCTACACAATAATATATAACTCCTTAAAATTGCAAAAGTACGGAAAAATGGCTAAACGAAAGAATGTAAAGCCGATATTTATAAATATTTTGGATAAGTAGGACTATTTCCGCCAAGAATACATAAGCGTTCGTATTTTAAGTAAGCGTTCGTAAATATCTTTATAAAAACGGTTCTGCTGCTTGCAGCGGAGGCCGGAGACCTCCGCCACGGGTTGCGATTCAAGCCTTGTGGCAGACGACGAGAAGGTGCTCGCCCTCAGTTGTTGTCGTGGCGAAGATATACGTGTCGCCGCCGTCCTTCA
>JBNMLZ010000142.1:0-2916 GCA_050875085.1 Prevotella sp.
CTCTATTCCCGATACAAGGACGAACTTTCATCGGACAGCCGGAGGCGGCAGGTTCCGTCATGGCTCAAGCGCCTGCAAATCATCGATTCAACGACAATTTCATTGTTCTCAAACCTCATATTCAAGGGCGTGGGCCGCCATCCAAAGTCGGGAAGGAAGAAAGGAGGCATAAAGGTGCATACAAACATCCATGCAAACGAGGGGGTGCCTTCTGACATCAGTTTTACCTCAGCCGCCACCAATGACAGCTTCATGCTGAAACCCACAAACTACAGCAATGGTGATATAATCGCCATGGATCGCGCTTACATTGACTATTCCAAGTTTGAGGAGTTGACCAGCCGGGGAGTCGTTTATGTGACGAAAATGAAGAAGAACCTTGTGTATGAGGTCCTTTCGGACATGATGACCATTACGCCGGACGGCTTGATGGAAATACGGATACAAGATGTGGTGTTCACAAAGAAAATCAAAAATGGTGACGACATCAAGCATAAGGCACGGATCATCACATACGTTGACTTGAAGAAAAAGAAGCCTAAACTTATACCGCTATTGACCAATGACATGGATATGTCTCCAGAAGACATCATAGGTATATACAGGAAAAGATGGGAGATAGAGCTTGTCTTCAAGCAGTTGAAACAGAATTTCCCATTGCGGTACTTTTATGGTCAAAGTGCAAATGTCATAAAGATACAGATTTGGGTGACACTTATAGCCAATCTCCTTTTGATGGTCATCCAAAGGAGAATTAAAAGGAGGTGGAGCTTCTCAGGACTGGCGACAATGATAAGAATTATGCTGATGTATTATGTAAACTGTTACACATTCCTTGAAGAGCCAGAAAAAGACTGGGTCAAAATGCTGGAAAAGGCGAAAAAGGCACCACCGGAACCTTCTTTGTTTGGCTAAGGGGGCTTACTTTTTTATAAAAATATCATTAAAAATAAAAGACAACAATCTTTATAAGTAAATAAATGTTAACAACAAGGCGAAACGCCATGAATATCTTAATTTCTATAACATTTATTTTATAAATTTGTAAAGTCTGATACGAAAATCAGACGATTTCTCACATTAGCACAACGCCCATACGAGACAAAGATGAAATTGAGATTAAAAAAAATGCTTTTTACGCTTTTGGTTGCCGCCGCACCTACATTCGCGTTGGCGCAGCACACTGCCCTGAAGACCAATGCCCTCTACTGGGCTACGGCGACACCCAACATAGCACTCGAAACAAAGATAGCAAACCGATGGACCGCCGAACTGTCGTTGGGCTGGAACCCATTCAAATTCTCCGACAACAAGAAACTCAAGCATGTTGCCGTGCAACCCGAGGTGCGCCGATGGTTGTGTTCGCCATTTGCCGGACACTTCCTCGCCCTTCATGCCGTCTACTCGCATTTCAATGCGGGAGGCATCGACGCGCCCTTCGGACTCTTCCCCGACCTTAAGGACTACCGTTTCCAGGGCGACCTCGGAGCCTTGGGATTTGGCTACGGCTACTCATGGATGCTGCCGGGCAACCACTGGAGCGTTGAGGCGGAGATAGGAGTTGGCGTGGGCTATGCCAAGTATGGCAAGTATGAGTGTGCCACGTGCGGCTCAAAGGTAGCCGACGAGCACAAGGTGAAGCTCATGCCTACAAAGGCAGCCCTGTCGATAGTATACAATATTAAATAATAAGGTGTAACTCCATACATATAAACCAAAGAACATGTTTAAGCACAATCATATACTCGTTGCATTATTGTGTGCCGTGGCATCACTCCTGTCTGCAGGTCGCGTGGCGGCACAACAGGTGTCGTTGCCCGTTGACGGCGTGAGCACACGTTTCACAGCAGACACCCTGCACTTGAGTTTCGCCATCAGCCAGCCTGCCACGCTGCCGTCGAACTATGCCGTGTGGGTTATGCCCTGCATCGGATCGGAGCGTGGCGACACGCTCACACTCAGCAAGGCGGTGTTCCGCGGCAAGCGCAACATGCACTATGTGATGCGCGAGCGCCATTTCAGCCAGCCGTCGGCAAGCCGGCAGATGCGCCGTCTGTCGTCGGCTCCGCGCAGCACTCGCCAGCCGGCTAAGAACGAGGTACTCTTGGGCGACACCGTGCGCTACGATGTCGCCATTGCCCGCAAGGAGCGTCCGTGGATATGGCAGGACTCGGTAACGCTGTCGCTCAAGCGCGAGCGCGAGGGCTGCTGTTCAGTGGAGCCGATGCCTATGGCGCAGCTTTCCGGAATGAAGTATGTGGAGCCGTTTGCGCCGCGCGTGGCAACAGTGCCCGACAACACAGGCAAGGCGGGCGAGCTGCAACGCTCCAACCCGGTGCTTCACCCAATGTCGGAATACAAGCCCTACACGCGCGACCGCATACTCCGCAAGGAGCGCGGCGCACTCTACGTGCACTTCGCCCTCGACAAGGCTGACCTGCGCCGCAACTTCCGCGACAACGCGCAGACCCTCGACCGCATCGTAGACATCACGCGCCAGATAATGAACGACTCCACGTCGTCAGTGAGGTGCATACAGATTGTGGGATTGGCGTCAGTGGAAGGCTCAGCGAAGCACAACGAGCAGCTTGCCGCACAGCGCGGTGCCGTGCTCAAGCGCTACATACAGCAACACCTGCCAGTGGCTGACTCGCTGTTTGAGGTGGCCAATGGCGGTGAGGCATGGACAGAACTGCGCTCACAGATTGCCGACTCCGACAGTCCCTACCGCGACCGACTGACAAGCATCATCGACTCGGAGGTCAACCCCGCCGAGCGTGAGCGCAAGCTCAAGGCTCTCGACGGTGGCAAGGCTTACGCATGGGTGCGCGAGCACCTGCTCGGCGACCAGCGCAACTCGGGCTACATGCGCATCTACTACGACTACGTGCCCGACACTGCTGCCGCCACAATCAA
>JBNMLZ010000143.1:0-2886 GCA_050875085.1 Prevotella sp.
CGGCTTGCCGCATGAGCCTGGGGCAAACTCCTTGTAGTCGGCGTAGCAGATGATTGGCGCGCACTCCGTAGCGCCATATCCCACCGTATAAGGGAAGTCGATGCGCTTGAGGAACTGCTCCACCTCCTGGTTGAAGGCAGCTCCACCGATGATGATTTCGTAGAAGTTACCGCCGAAAGCGTTGACCACCTGTTCCTTTATCTTCTGGTTTACCTTCTTGCTGACGATAGGCATGTTGAGCAGCAGTCGCATACGGTTGTTCTGGATTTTCGGGAACACCTTCTTGCGTATGATTTTTTCAATCACGAGCGGCACGGCAATGATAATCGTCGGCTTCACCTCGGCGAAAGCCGCTGCAATGATTGCCGGCGACGGCACACGATTGAGATAGAACACGTGGCAACCGTGCAGGAACTCGAAGATGAATTCAAACGCCATGCCGTACATGTGCGCCATAGGCAGGATGCTTATGACGTTGTCGCCCTTCTTGACAGTCTTGCCGAGCACGTTCATAGCGAAGTCGAAGTTGCTCCACAAGGCACGGTAAGGAATCATCACGCCCTTCGAGAAACCTGTCGTTCCGCTCGTGTAGTTGATTAGCGCAAGCTCGTCGGGACTCTGCTCCTTGTAGTAGCTCACGTGCTCCTTGCGGAAGAACTTTGGATAGCGCTTGCCGAACATCTCGTTAAGGTGTTCGCGGGCATACGTCAGCTTGTCGGTACGCGACACGAGGAGCGAGTAGTCGGGTATGTATATGATGCCCTCAAGGTCGGGCATCTTCGTCTGGTCGATGATGGTAGCCACATAGTCGCCCACGAACAGCAGTTTGGCCTCGCTGTGGTTGACGATGTTGTGTATCTGGTCGGCGGTGAACTCATGCAGGATAGGCACGGCAACGGCTCCATACGTGAGGGTGGCGAGGAACGCCACAGCCCAGCTTGCGCTGTTGCGCCCGCAAAGGGCAATCTTGTCACCCTTCACCACACCGCTGCTTTCAAACATAATGTGCAGTTTTTCTATCTTGCGCGCCACGTCGTGGTATTGCAGAGTGGCACCCTTGAAGTCGGTTAGAGCATCCTTGTCCCAGTTGTCGACAATGCTCTTCTCTATGAGAGCGTTAAAACTCGGTATTTTCATCCTTTGTAGCTGTTTTTGTTGAGGTGTTTCTTTTATTTGTAGAGATATCTCTTAATGCTCTTTTTGGCAGTCTTCTGGAATTCCTCCTTCTGTATCTCGATAGCCGAAATCTTGCAGAAAGGCGGCAGTTGGCTGTTGAGGTTTTTGAGGTTTTCGTCCATGATGCCCTTCACGTCGTCGTCGTTGAAGTCCATCGCCTCCTTGTCCTCTGCCTCTGGATGCACGAGAGCCACGAGCTTGTTGCCGCGCTGTATGATGATGCTCTCGCTGACAAGTGGCATGTTGTTGAGTTTGTCCTCTATTTCTTCCGGATAGACATTCTGTCCGTTGGCTCCGAGAAGCATGTTCTTTATGCGTCCCTTTATGTAGATGTGTCCGCTTGGAGCCATGGTTGCGAGGTCGCCTGTGTGGAACCATTCCTCGTCGTCGATTACGGCACGTGTGGCTTCCTCGTTCTTGTAGTAGCCGAGCATCACGTTCATGCCTCGCGCCACGAGTTCACCAGGCACATTCTCGGGGTCAGGACTGAGAATTTTTGTCTCCATGTGCGACACTACCGGTCCGCACGACGCCACTTTGTACTGGTCGTAGTTGACAAATGTGATGAGCGGGGCTGTCTCTGTGGTGCCGTAGCCGATGGTCACTGGCACGCCAACGCTGTGCAAGAATTCCTCTATGCCCTGGTTGAGCGGTGCGCCGCCAACGATAATCTCGTAGGCGTTGCCTCCGAACACGTCCATGATGCGCTCGCGTATGTGCTGCTTTATCTTCTTGCTGATGACGGGCATGTTCATGAGAAGCTTCATGCGGTTGGTCTGCACCTCGGCAAGCACCCTGCGGCGGATAATCTTCTCCACGACGAGCGGCACGGCAACGATGAGCCGCGGCTTCACCTCGGCAAACGCCTCGGCGATGAGCGACGGCGATGGCAGGCGGTTGAGGAAGAAGAGATGGCAACCGTTGATGAAGCCAAACAGAAATTCCACTGCCAGTCCGTACATGTGCGCCATTGGCAATATGCTGACGATGTTGCTGCCTGCCTTCACGTTGGGCGAGAGACACTTCAGTATGTGGTCTATGTTGCCCCACAGGGCGCGGTATGGCAGCATCACGCCTTTGGAGAAGCCGGTTGTTCCGCTGGTGTAGTTGATCATTGCCAGCTCTTCGGGGCTTTGCTCCTTATAGTAGTGAATGTGTTCTTTGCGGAAATATTTTGGATAGCGCTTGCCGAAAATCTCGTTAAGGTGCTCGCGTGCGAATGTGAGCTGTTCGGTGCGTGCCAAAATAATGGAGAAGTCGGGCAGGTATACAATTCCTTCAAGCCCCGGCATTTCGTCGGGGGTTATTTGGGTCTTCACCACATCACCCACAAACAGCAGCTTTGCCTCGCTGTGGTTTACGATGTTGTGTATTTGCTCGGCGGTGAACTCGTTCTGCACTGGCACAGCCACCGCGCCATAGGTGAGCGTGGCAAGGAATGCCACAGCCCAGTGGCTGCTGTTGCGTCCGCATAGGGCTATCTTGTCGCCGCGTTTCACGCCGCTGCTCTCAAACATTATATGTAGCTTTTCTATCTTGCGGGCTACATCGTGGAATTGTAGTGTGGCGCCTTTATAGTCGGTAAAGGCGTCATTATCCCAAAACTTTAGAATACTCTCTTCAATATATGAGTTGAAACTGGGTATTTGCTCCATTGCACAATCTTCAAAATTTTGTGCAAAGGTACAGCATTATTTGCACAAAACCAAA
>JBNMLZ010000144.1:0-2878 GCA_050875085.1 Prevotella sp.
ACGGAGGGCGAGGGCAGATGACATCACAAAGCCGCGCGACTCAATGCCGACAATCTTCGTTATGCCCTTGTCCTTGTAAAGGTCGTACATTTCATCGCAAATTTCCTTCAAGCAAGCGTTGTTCTTGAAGAGTGTTGTGACATCGCGGAAGTTAACTCCCTTCTTCGGCCAATCTGGTATGCAACGCAGATTGTCAAGCAATAATTTGTTGTTCATTTTCAGTGATTTATTATATGTTTGTTATTGTTTTCGTTTCACGTGGAACCTGTAGCCTGTTCCACCTGTGCTCACCTGTGCATTAGTACAAGAAGCACATTGATGTCGCTCGGCGATACGCCCGGAATGCGCGATGCCTGTCCGAGTGTTTCTGGGTCGATGCGTGTCAGCTTCTGCCGTCCCTCGGTGGAAATCTCGTGGAGCTGGTCGTAGTGGAAGTGCCCCTTTATGCGGATGTCCTCCAGGCGGTGCATCTTGTCGGCGATGAGCCGCTCGCGCTTGATGTAGCCCTCATACTTCATCAGCACCTCGGCAGCCTCGACAATCTCCTCCTGTCTCGGGTCGCCTGTTTCGAGTGCAGCCTGTAGGGTAGGAATGGCAGAGGCGAGTTGATTGATGCTGAGTTGTGGACGTGCTATAAGGCTCGCGATAGTTGAGCCGAACTGCATCGGTGTTGTGCCGAACGACTCGAGCGCCGCGTTTATGTCGCGCGGCTTCACATTGGTTGTCGTGCAGAAGTTGACGATGCGTTTTATCTCCGCCTTCTTTCTCAGCCAATGGTCGTAGCGTTCGCGGGTGGCGAGTCCGAGCCGGTAAGCCTTCTCTGTGAGTCGGGCGTCTGCGTTGTCCTGTCGGAGCAGGATGCGGTATTCGGCACGTGATGTGAACATGCGGTAAGGCTCGTCAACGCCCTTGGTCGTGAGGTCGTCGATGAGCACACCGATGTAGCCCTCGTCACGTTTCATGATGTAAGGCTCCAAACCTCCGCATAGCAGCGCGGCGTTTATCCCGGCCATCGTGCCCTGTCCGCCGGCCTCCTCGTATCCTGTCGTCCCGTTCACCTGTCCGGCGAAGAACAGACCCTTAACTATTTTCGACTCAAGTGAAGGCTTGAGCTGTGTGGGGTCGAAGTAGTCGTACTCGATGGC
This sequence comes from Prevotella sp., assembly GCA_050875085.1. GTDB lineage: Bacteria > Bacteroidota > Bacteroidia > Bacteroidales > Bacteroidaceae > Prevotella. The sequence continues at coordinate 1,146 of JBNMLZ010000144.1, forward strand.
GTAGCCCGGGCGATAAACCTTGATGTCGCGGAACGCCTTGATCTTCTTCAGAGCCGCGAGCTGCACGTCCATTGGCATTGAAGAGGAAAAACCGTTAAGGTACATCTCGTTGGTGTCCTCACCCTCAGGCTCAAGGAAGAGCGGGTGCTGGTCCTTGTCAGGGAAGGTCACGAGTTTTGTCTCTATGGAAGGGCAGTAGCGCGGACCCGTCGACTGAATCTGTCCGTTGTAGAGTGGGGAGTCGGCGAGGGCGGCGCGCAGTGTGTCGTGAACCTCTTTATTTGTATATGTGGTCCAGCATGGAAGCTGCTTCAGATGCCGTGGGGCAGTCATATAAGAAAAACCGTGGTAGTCGGTTTCGCCCGGCTGCTCCTCCATATCCTCGAAGTGCACCGAGCGGCGGTCGATGCGTACTGGTGTTCCTGTCTTCATGCGGGCGGATGTAATGCCGTGGCGCGTGATGCTCTCCGTGAAGTGCAGCACTGCTGGTTCGGCGCATCTGCCGCCCGGCACCTTGTTGTGCCCAACGTGCATGAGCCCGTTGAGGAACGTTCCTGCGGTTATGACCACCGCCTTGGCGCGTAGCTCCACGCCCCATATCGTGCGCACTCCAACAGCCTCGCCATTCTCGACAAGCAGTTCCGTTGCCTCGTCCTGCCAGATGTCGAGACCGTCGACACGGTCGAGGCGTGAGCGCCATTCCCAGATGAACTTGCCGCGGTCGCACTGCGCGCGCGGACTCCACACCGCCGGTCCCTTGCCTCGGTTGAGCATTCGGAACTGAATAGATGTGGCATCCGTCACCAGTCCCATCTCGCCGCCTAATGCGTCGATTTCGCGCACAATCTGTCCCTTGGCAATGCCGCCCACGGCAGGGTTGCAGCTCATCTGTCCAATCTTGTTCATATCCATCGTCACGAGGCACGTGCGCGCTCCCATGCGTGCCGCCGCCGTGGCAGCCTCGCATCCGGCATGGCCGCCGCCGATGACGATGACGTCGTAGTTGAAATTCATATCTCTTTTTTATATGTTGCTTTTGTTGAGGGTGTGTAAAGATGTAAGATTGCAACTTTATCCGTGGCGGAGGTCTCCGGCCTCCGCTGCAACCATTACTTGCAATTTATATATTCAAGTTTATTTGCAATGGCTTCGTTCTGCGGAGGCCGGAGACCTCCGCCACATTTTATGTTCGCAAAATTAAGAATAAAAAATGATTTTTGGAGTGAAATAGTTTGATTTATCACCAAATTTCAGTATTTTTGCAGTCTGTAAGGAAAGGGCTTATACCTATTTATATAGTATAGCATCGTTTTCAGTGCTTATATTATATATTCCTCCACGGACACTGGCGTGTCCAACACCGGAATCTCCATGAAGAAATATAAGCCCCGGCACTTCATCCAGGCATCGCCGCGACGGTGAAGCATCCGAATATTGGAATCAATAATTCTAACATTTTAATAATTTAAATTCAAATCATTTATGTGGTTAATCAATTCATCTATCGGTAGAAAGGTAGTGATGGCCGTAACTGGTGTCGCACTTATTCTATTCTTGACATTCCACATGTCAATGAATGTTGCCGCTCTCTTCTCGGGAGACGCCTACAACATGATCTGTGAATTCCTCGGCGCCAACTGGTATGCCGTAGTAGCAACAATCGGTCTTGCTGCACTCGCAGTGATCCACATCGTCTACGCCTTCTGGCTCACGATGCAGAACCGCGCAGCCCG
>JBNMLZ010000145.1:0-2875 GCA_050875085.1 Prevotella sp.
CGAGCCTTTCGTATTCGACCACGACTGCCGCGAGGGTATCTGCGGTATGTGCTCACTCTACATCAACGGTCATCCCCACGGACCTAACCAGGGTGCCACAACCTGCCAGCTCTACATGCGTAAGTTCAACGACGGCGACGTGATCACCGTTGAGCCGTGGCGCTCAGCTGCATTCCCTGTAATCAAGGACTGCATGGTAGACCGCTCTGCATTCGACAAGATCATGCAGGCAGGTGGCTACGTGAGCGTTCGCACCGGCCAGCCGCAGGACGCCAACGCTATCCTCATCCCGAAGGAAGCTGCCGACGAGGCTATGGACTGCGCCACATGTATCGGTTGCGGTTGCTGCGTAGCAGCCTGCAAGAACGGTTCTGCAATGCTGTTCGTAAGCTCCAAGGTAAGCCAGCTCGCTCTCCTGCCGCAGGGTCGTCCTGAGGCTGCAAAGCGCGCCAAGGCAATGGTTGCCAAGATGGAGGAGCTCGGCTTCGGTAACTGCACCAACACCCGCGCCTGCGAGGCTGAGTGCCCGAAGAACGAGTCTATCGCCAACATCGCTCGCCTCAACCGCGAGTTCATCAAGGCAAAGCTCGCTGACTAATCCCACTGGGAGGGTATGGCGTCCCGCCATACCCATAGCAAAGAACATATCAAGTCTTTAAAAATGATAGGCGGATGTGATGGCACGCAGAGTGCCTCGCATCCGCTTTTTTGTATTTGTAACAGCCTTATCCTCGAAAAAGTGTGGTTTTATGGCGATTTTATCATCGAAAAAGTGTGGTTTTATGGCGATTTTATCCTCGAAAAAGTGTGGTTTTATGACGATTTTATCATCGAAAAAGTGTATCTTTGTAATCTAAACAATTAAGATACAGTCTCTTATGAAGAGAAATATAATATCGCAACTTATACAATGGAAAAACAGTACAAACCGAAAACCTTTGATCCTGCTTGGAGCACGTCAGGTGGGTAAGACATGGATAATGCGTCATTTCGGCGAGACGGAATATAAAAAGGTGGCATACGTCAACTGTGATGAGGAGCCGAGAAAGCGTGGTCTGTTTGCTCTCGACTACGACATCAACCGCATACTGCTTGTCCTGCAGTCGATAGTTGGCTTCAAGATAACTCCAGCGGACACCCTTGTCATTCTTAATGAAATTCAGGAGATACCGCGCGGACTGCACAGCCTTAAATATTTTTGCGAGAACGCTCCTGAATATCACGTGATGGTGGCGGGCTCGTTGCTTGGCGTCACGCTTGGCAAGGGCGAGTCGTTTCCCGTTGGCAAGGTTGACATGCTGGACATGTATCCCATGACATTCGAGGAATTTCTTGAAGCCAATGGCAAGTCTGCGTATATAGATATGCTGCATAGTGAGTATAATCTCCAGACGGCAAGAAAAGACAGCCATTTCTCATTAATGCTTAACAAGATACGTGCTGCTGCTGCGGTGCTGTAGATTGCATATAGACTTTATATAACATAATATTCCAAATGAACAGAATCTCTTTTCTCGCCGCCACGGCTCTTGCATTGCTTGCGCTTGCACCCATCAGTGCCAAGGCGCAGGATGCCAAGCCGTCATTCCTTTATGACGGAGCGACGGAGGCGGAGCCGACGTATCAGCGGCGGTGGGGCATAAGCGCTACGCTCGGCTCACTGACGCAGCAGGAGGACGACAACGAAGACAGCCGTGAGAACGATGGAAACACGTTTGCCGTCACTGCCGACTATTATCTCTCGAAACGCTTTGCCGTCACAGCCGGCGTGTATGCCGAGCAGACTGGCATGCTCACCGACTTCGATGGCGACGGCATTGGCAAGAAGAATTTCTGGATGGCTGGCTTGCAGGCAGGGGCGAAGTTCTATTTCTTCCCCACGAAGTGGGTGGTGCAGCCTTATGTGGGCGGCGCGGTTTACATGAATGTGCTCAATCTTGGGCGGCAGCGCGGTTCGTATGAGTTCACGACCAACGACTATCATCCGTCGCGCCTGCATGTAGACTATGAGGTGCAGTGCCCAGCCGTGAGCCTCGCGCCGCAGATAGGCGTAGACCTCAGATTATTGAGCAGCGTGTCGCTCACGTTCGCCGCCGACTATCGATGGGGAATGTACGGCAAGAGCCGCGTCATGACGCGCTATATCGACGGTCCGAGCATGGGGCAGACCGCCACGCTGACAAACCCTATGGACCGCACCACGCTGTCGCTCGGACTGAAGATTGATTTCCCGATGCGCCCTGTCAACGTACGCAAGGTGGGCACGACGATATGCGACCTTATATATCTGTGGATTAACGGGCGATAACTGGGAGAGGGGGCGCCCACGCCCCCGACAATGAGTGGGATAGGAGGCGCCCCGCCTCCGGCAATGAGTGGGATAGGAGGCGCCCCCGCCTCCGACAATGAGTGGGATAGGAGGCGCCCCCGCCTCCGGCATGGTGAGTATTCCTATCGGGGGCGAGGGCGCCCCCTCTCCCAGTCAAATAGTCAGTAATTTATGCCTATTTGTCTTTGTTTCTGTCAACTTTGCTTACTATTTAATACTTCATCCTCCATATTAGCCTTGGCATGTAAGTTGCATAATACTTAGTGCAAGCCGAGAGCAAGAAGCTCGGATGGCGAGCGAGGTTTTTCGAGGCCGCTCCGCAAGGGGCGGGCGAGAGAGCCTGACAGATAAACAAAGAATTAAAATACAATTGGAGGTTTTTGATATGTTACCAGTAATGAGAAACACTTGGATGCCTGAAGTCTTCAATGACTTTTTCGATACAGACTTTATGCCACGCACCAACGCTACGGCACCTGCCATCAACGTTAAGGAGACTGAGCATGACTACACAGTAGAGCTTGCAGCTCCTGGAATGAAAAAGGA
>JBNMLZ010000146.1:0-2732 GCA_050875085.1 Prevotella sp.
ACATCGTCATTGCTTGAGCAAGCAACCAAGGCAGAGGCCATAACAGCCATGCCGAAAAGATTCTTAACGTTTACCATAGTTGTTAGAATTTTTGTTTAAGTTATTGATTTTATTTGTTGATATTGATTTTTATGGCGTAGCAGTCCCCTGAATGCGCTGTTGTGGCGCATCCGAAATTTGGGGAAAATAAAGTTTTTGGGCGATGCCGGAGGCGGGGGCGCCTCCGCTCCCAGTTATTTGCCGAGTTTATGCTGCTTCATGTATTCAAGCGCGGCGCGTGCGTTGTCGGCTTCTTCCGACGAGCCTGCCTTCTTGAGGAACTCCTCAGCCTGCGTCAGGTCGCGGCGTTGCAAGGCGGCACATGCGGCGTTGAGGTTGGCGGTAGGGTCGTTGGGGAAGAGTCTGACGGCGATGTCGAACACCTCATTGAACTCCTTGGAGCCTGGCTCCATTGTCTGTGCCACGAGATACATCTCTTCGAGCGATAGCTGTTGCGGACGCGTCTTGAGAATCTGCTTTGCCTCTTCCACCGAGAAGGGGCGCACGGTGTAGGTCACGGTGTAGTCGCTGTGGCGCAGGCGCGGATATATGGTGTCGCAGATGGCGCGGTAGTCGGCAGGATAGAGCCGGCGTATGCGCTGGTCCTTGGCGTCGGGTTGCAGGTCGGACTCGGCAATGGCGAGTATTTCCTTGCGGTGAGGCAGCTGTGAGGCGTTGACGAGACGTTGGAAGCCGTCCCAGTCTTCGGCTGTCGAGCTGGATGTGAATTTGTCGGGAGTAAGGTTGTAGAGTGCGGCCACATAGTCGGACAGCGCTTGAGCGCGTTCGCGTGCCAGCCGCTCGTTGTTAAGGAAAGGACCGTCGGGCGACGCGTAGCCATGAATGTCGATGCCTGTGATGTATACGTTCTGGTCGCCACGCACAAGGTCGATGGTGCGCGTTATCTTCGACAGTTCGCGTGCGTTGTCGAAGAGGTCGGCCACGATGTCGGTCTTGTTCACTCGGAAGCTGAGGAATGCCTCACCCTTCTCTGAGCGTTCCTTGTGGGCCTCGGCAGCGGGGCGCACGAAGGTGATGGCGGGCATGTAGGCGTCGGTGGCGGGTTTAAGGTTGGATATGAGCACCTTGTCCTGGTTGTCGAGGCGTCCGCAACCGCAAAGGTCCTCGGCGGCGGAGAGCACTGCCGTGCCGTCGGCGGCTGCCTTGAATCCGCTCACGGTCTGGCTGTAGGCAATGGCCTGCGGCTTACCGTTGAGGCGGCGCACGACGAGGGGCTGCACAGACGATGTTGCAGGCTGCGAGCCAGAAAGTGATGCGGGCTGTGCGCCGGACGGGAGTCCGGCGTTCCGGGTGGCGCGGTGGTTGCGCTCATAGCGCAGTTGCTGTGAGCGGCCGTTGATGATGATGGGAGCGAGCGTGGCGGTGTCGCCGGCTGCGGTGAGCAACGGTGTGAAGATGAGCTGTTGCTCGGGTTTGAGTGTCAAGCTGTCGAGATTCAGACGGAAGGAAATGTACACACGGCCGTCTGTCGTGTGTGTCTTCACGCTGTCGATGCTGACGGCACCCGATGCAAGTTTCTGTGCCGAAACCGTTGTGGCGGTGATGCCTAACATACAGGAAAGCATGATACGTGTCATTAAATTCGCCTTCATAACTTCTTCTTGGTCCTTATGTGAGATGTTTAGAATGTTTGGATTTTTAATTGGAGGTGTCGAGCTCCTGCTCGACACAGATTAGTCAGAACGCATACACAAGACTCAGCGCTGCCTTCGTTGGCCCCACATAGTTGCGGTGGTCCTTTTCGAGGCACTTGTCGCAGCGTCCGTAGAGCTTGTAGGGACTGTAGGCGTAGCCCACTCCTACTGATGCCTCAAGGTTCCAGTGGCGCGAGAGCAGCCATTGGTAGCCGTAGGTGAGTCCGGCTCCTATGTACCAGCCTTCGTAGTGGCGTCCGTCCTTTGTCTTGGGCAGTATGCCGAAGGGCATGTCGATGTTTCTCACGTTGTACTCGCCGCCGAGGGCGTGCACTCCGAAAAACGAGCCACCGAACTTCTGGCATGTCCACCAGCGCCATTCGGGTTCCACTGCCCAGTAGCGCAGCCGCTTGCCACCCGAATAGGTCCATGGGTTAATGGCGAAAAACACTTGTGCCGTGTGTCGCGTGCCAGCCGACACCTCCACTCCGGCGTTTATCGATGTAGTAGCCCAGCCGAGGAGGTTGGTCTTCAGTGTCACATCCTGTGCCTTCGCGTCGGTTGCTGCAAGGAGCAGTATGGTTGCCAGTCCGAATATGTAAGAATGCTTCATCATCGTCTTAAAGCGTTATTGTTATTGTACTTTTTTGGTTTAAGATATTAATAGTTTGCGGCACCGTGGTGCTGCCTTGGTTTTCGTTTTACGCTTGCAAAGATATGACATATATCAATTTCATGGTTATAAAAATATCAAGAAAATAATGTTTCACGTATGAAAACGTTTTCACCAAATACTATCATTATGATTAAAATTACGGGGGGGGGAGCATTTTAACACAATAAACCATATTTTACTATAATAATGTGTGCATAATGCGATATTATGAAAAAGCGAACAGTTATGTTCCACGAAAGAACAATGCTGTAGATTGTGTCAATATCTTGTTGGATATTTATATCTTTTTGCTAACTTTGCAAAAAGCTCCCTTTTTTCATTATGCCAACAGAATTATCCCTTTTCCCCGAACTCGACACCCC
>JBNMLZ010000147.1:0-2506 GCA_050875085.1 Prevotella sp.
CATTCGCACAGAAGTTCGGACACGTCAACGCCCAGGAAATCATGCAGTCGATGCCTGAGTTCATCAAGGCACGCGGCGAGGTAGAGGCTGCCGCAAAGCAGTACGACAACGACCTCAAGGCAATGCAGGACGAGCTCCAGCGCAAGGCGCAGGACTACGACAAGAACGCCTCTACAATGAACGAGACACAGAAGAAGGAGACCGAGGAGAGCCTCAACCAGATGTACCAGAAGATCCAGCAGACCGCACAGGACAACCAGCAGGCTCTCGGCAAGCTCCAGCAGGACAAGATTGGCCCTATCACCAACAAGCTCGTGGAGGCAATCAAGGCTGTGGGCAAGGCTGGCGGCTACGTCTACATCATGGACATCACATCGGGCATACCTTACATCAGCGACACCCTGAGCAAGGACGTGACTGCTGAGGTGAAGGCTCAGCTCAACAAGGTAACAACTCCTGCCAAGAAGTAAGCGCTTGGCTCACACTCACACAGTTTGTCTTGGCTGACGGCCGACAACATGGAAATGGGCAATTATGATTTGTTTTCTGCATAACAGTTTCGTCTATTAGAAGCAATCATAATTGTCCATTGTCCATTTTCTGCCGCCCGCCCTTTAAACTAAAAACACCACACTATTATGAAGAAACTTTTCTTTTTCCTCCTCCTGCTTGCCCTTCCGATAATGGCAAGCGCACAGATACGCTTCGGCTACTTCAGCTATGACGCCATCCTGAAGTCGACAACCGACTACCAGCTCGCCCAGCGCAGCGTGGAAGACCTGCGACTGAAGTACGACGCCGAGATGAAGCGCGCCGAGAAGGAGTTCAACGACAAGTATGAGGAGTTCCTCGAAGTGCAGCGCGACCTCGTGCCGTCAATCCTGCGCAAGCGCCAGAGCGAGTTGCAGGAGATGATGGAGAAGAACATCGCCTTCAAGAACGACGCCCAGAAGCTGCTCCAGCAGGCTGAGACCGACGCCTACGCTCCTGTGAAGCGCAAGCTCAACGAGGCTGTGCAGCGCGTCGGACGCGAGCGCGGCTACGCCTTCGTCATCAACACCGACAACGATGCCTGCCCCTACGTCAACCCCGAAATGGGCGAGGACGCCACAGAGGCCATCAAGGCAGCAATCAAATAGAACCCAACCGTTTCAGAAATGAACTTTCCACAATCACCCGGCCCCATTGGAGTGTTCGACTCCGGCTACGGCGGACTCACCGTCCTGCACGGCATACGCCAGCTCCTCCCGCAATACGACTACATGTATCTCGGCGACAACGCGCGTGCGCCCTACGGCTCGCGGTCGTTCGAGGTGGTCTACCAGTTCACGCGCCAGGCGGTGCTCAAGCTCTTCGCCATGGGCTGCCACCTCGTGATCCTCGGCTGCAACACGGCGTCAGCCAAGGCGCTGCGCACCATACAGCAGCGCGACCTGCCGCAGCTCGACCCCGAGCGCCGCGTGCTCGGCATCATCCGCCCGACGGCTGAGGTCATTGGCAACCTGACCCACTCGCGCCATGTCGGCGTGCTCGCCACCGAGGGCACCATCAACAGCGGCTCCTACTCCATGGAGATAAAGAAGCTCTACCCCGACATCAAGGTGTCGGGCGTGGCTTGCCCGCTGTGGGCTGCCATCGTCGAGGCTGGCGAGGCCGACTCGCCCGGCGCCGACTACTTCGTCAAGAAGCGCATCGACCAGCTCATGCGCAAGGACCCCGACATCGACACCATCATCCTCGGATGCACCCACTACCCGCTGCTCATGTCGTCGGTGGTGAAGAACATCCCCGACGGCGTGCGCATCATGTCGCAGGGCACCTACGTTGCCGACTCCCTGCGCGACTACCTCACGCGCCATCCCGAGATGGAGCGCAACATCACGCAGGGCGGCACCTGCCGCTACCTCACCACCGAGAGCGAGGAGCGCTTCAGCCAGACGGCACGCATCTTCCTGCATGAAAACGTCACGGTAAACCATGTGGACCTCACCGATTAGCCTCGCTGATTAGAATTTTTAATTCTTAATTCTGCAAAAATATTTGGCTATTGTGCAAAAAAGCATTACCTTTGCACCTACGAATTGTCCTATGGTGTAATGGTAGCACAACAGTTTTTGGTTCTGTTTGTGGTGGTTCGAATCCGCCTGGGACAACGCAAAAAGGAGGCAACCCTCAATTGAGGTTGCCTCCTTTTTGCGTTCTTTGCATTACCGTTGTCTTGTAATGCGGTTACAATTGCCTTGTAAGGGCATTACAATTGCTTTGTAACACGGCTACAATTGCTCCGTAACCGCATTACAAAATATTAGAGGGTCGGGCAAAAAATTAGGAGGGTCGGGCGTCCCGCCCGACCAGCGAAAAAACTATCAAGAGGCTTTTCCACCGAGGATGTGTCGAAACTCGGAAATTGGGATTGTCCGTGGCGGAGGTCTCCGGCCTCCGCAGAAAGCAAAGATTACTAATATATTGACATATATATATCAATTGTAAGTAATGGGTGCTGCGG
>JBNMLZ010000148.1:0-2484 GCA_050875085.1 Prevotella sp.
ATTGCAAATTTAGCGGTTTATTTTGGATTGGCAAACAATGGATGGAAAAACTTTTGCACGTATTAAGGAAATTACTTAATTTTGCCAATACAATAACAAGTAAAGCTTATGAACAAATCAATGACAGAACAGACACTTGCTTTTGCAGCCATGTGCGTGGACACCACGGCAAAAGCTGCCGGATGCAGCAGGCGGGAAATGTATCGTCGACTGCACGACACAGGACTCATGCACGGACTCACAACACGGCTTGATCCTCTGCATACCCAAAGCAAGGAATACGTTGTGGAGCAATTGCTTGGTGCGCTTCACAGATTAGAAACCCAGAACAGAAAACAATCATAACTAATATGACAAAGGTTTATCATGGTGCTACATGTATAGTTAAAAATCCTCTATGCCATATCGGCAGAGACAATCTTGATTTCGGCAAAGGTTTTTATGTGACAGATTTGAAGAAACAAGCCATTGGCTGGGCCACACGCATCGTAAATATAGGTTTACCGCAATGGCTAAACATATACGAAATCGACAAAACATATATACAAAGCAATGCCAAGTGCAAGATATTCACTGCCTATGATAAGGAATGGCTTGACTTTATTGTGGACAGTAGAAACGGCAAGAAACCTTGGCGTGTATTTGACTACATTGAAGGTGGCATTGCCGATGACAGGGTTATCACAACCATTGAAGACTATATCAATGGCGATATTTCCATGGAGTTTGCCCTTAAACGGCTTTCCGAGCATCAGCCTAATAATCAAATCTGTATAACATCACAAAAAGTCATTGACACATGCCTGCACTTCATAAAAGCAGAACCATTGAATGACTTTGCCAGAAAGGAGAAATAAAATATGCTAAGAGACTCACAACTTTGGATGAAAATAGGTAGGGTATGCACTATGCTTGCCAAGCGACTTGACATTTCGCCAGAACGGGCTTTTGACATATTCCAAAACAGCAAGACCTGTGAGCTGCTTCATGACGAACGTTCATTGCTGTATCTAATGAGCGACGGGTATATCGTGGATGATGTAATTGCAGAATTCAATATGCGACCTTCTTAAAAACAGCGAAACACAGATTTTTTAGAAAAACGTTCCTCATTAAAGAAAATAATAACTGGGATAGGGGGCGCCCTCGCCCCCGGCATCGAAATATGTGCCGGGGGCGAGGGCGCCCCCTATCCCAGTTATTTTACCAGTTATTTTAGTATCCGGCGTTCTGCTGCCAATTCTTGTTCTCTTCCATTATCGCCTTTGGCACCGGCATTATGCGGCACGACTTGTCGAAGCGGGCGCCGGGGAAGCCATGGCGGTGGAAACCATACTCGCTCTCGAACGTGCCGAAGCGTATCATGTCGTTGCGGCGCCAATTCTCGTCGACGAACTCGCGACCGCGCTCGTCGAGGATGTCCTGGAGCGTGGGCGCGCCGTCGAACTGCGGAGCGTGGACGTAGGAGCGTATCTGGTTGAGGAGCGACTGCGGAGTGTCGGCGTTTGTCGGCGTTGCGCCGCGGAGCAGAGCCTCAGCCTTGGTCAGGATGATGTCGGCAAGACGGAAGATGGGCACGTCGTTGCTCTGGTAGCGCGTGTACATGGAGTACTCGCTCGGGTTGGGATAGAACTTCAGCGAGCGGTAGCCCTGACTCCATCCGCGGTCGTTGGCACCGCAGTTTATCTGCTGCTGCGACGTCTCGCTGTCGTCCTTGAGCATGGGTTTCTTCGAGAGCACGAGCTGCGCACCCTTGTACATGTAGGGCTGCGCGGTCGGCTCACCCGTGACGGCATCATGAATAAAGACCTTGCCGTCGGTCGTCGCACCGAGTATCACCTCGTTGCGGTCGTCGCCCGGCAACGAGAAGAGATTGGCAAACTCCTCCGTCATGGCGCATATTCCTGCGCACGAGTTGTTCATCTTGCCACCAAGATAACCCATGGTGTCACCATTGTCAATCTTGCGGAACGTGCGGTAGCGGCCGTAGCGCATACCCGTGGCACTCACCTTGTCGTAGGGCATGGCATAGATGAAGTCGCGTATCTGCGAGCCGTTATTGTAGAGGAACTTCTTGCGGTAGGCATCGGACAAGTCGAACAAGCCACTGGCAATGATGTCGTCGCAGTACTTCACGCAGTCGTTGAGCTTCGGGTTCTGCGTTGTGGCGGCATCATAGTCAGCCACGTTGCCGCAAGTGTAGACACCCCAGTTGATGTAGAGCTTGACGAGCAGAGCCTCAGCCATCCAACGGGTCGGCTTGCCGTATGTGGCGGCGTTGACCGACGACGTGAGCTGCGGCAGACACTCCTTCAACTCCTTCTCGATGAAGGCAGCCACATTGGCGCGCGGCTTGCGCTCAACGGCCTCGCCGTCGTCGGGCAAGCGGTCGAGAATTGGCACATCGCCGAAGCTGTCCATCAGTATGAAGTGGTAGAAGGCACGCATGGCGCGCGCCGGAGCTATCTGCTCGGGTTTGGCAGC
>JBNMLZ010000149.1:0-1793 GCA_050875085.1 Prevotella sp.
CCCTTCCACTTGCCCTGCAGGGCGCGGTCCTGAAGCACTCCACCGTAAACACCCTTGACGATGTTGCGGCGGTAGGCTGCCGTGAGGCTCATGCCCTTGAACAGCTCATAGTTGGCATCCACCTGGAATGTGTGCGAATAGCTGCGTCCGTGGATGTTGTCGATGATGAGCTTCGTGGGGTCGGTGTCGTAGTCGATGTCAACCTGCGACATGAAATGCGTATAGTAGTACTCGGCGTTCATGCCGAGCGTCTTGCCGAAGAGCGGTATGTTGAGCGAGGCGTTGATGCCGTAGTTCCATGCGCGCTCCTGCTTGAGGTTGTCGCCAATGACAAGCTGACGGCCTATGGCGAGCAGGTTGTTGTTCTCAGCCAGCGCATGTACGGTGCGGTAGCCCTCGCCGACAGATGCGCGGAGTCCGATGATGTCGTTGGGTTGCCACTTGATGTGTACACGCGGAGTGACGAATGTGCCGTAGACGGAGCTGTGGTCGACGCGCACGCCAGCCATAGCTGTGAGTATGCCGTTGTAGTTGAACGTGTACTGGGCGTAGGCACCCGGTGTTGTCTCCTTCTCTACAATCTTGGTGAGCGGCTGCGACGCGTCATGTGTGAAGCGCACCCACTGGTCGAGGTAGTCGTGGTTGATGCTTGCTCCGAGCGAGAGGTTGTGCATCTTGGTGATGTCGGTCTCGAACATGAGTTGTGCGTAGGCATTCTTCTCGTCGACATTGTATTTCTTGCGTCCGAAGTGGGAGTCCATGTCGTGCAGTGTTGCCGATGCCATGAGAGCGAGTGATGTGTTGTGCTCACGGTTGAGTACGAGGGCGTGCTTCATGTAACCCGAATAGCGGTGGGTGTTGATGCCCACGCGGAAGAGCGGTTCGGTCTGGTCGGCAGTCTCGTGCTCCTCCATCTGTCCGCTCTCGCGCTTCTCATTGATGAACGACAGTCCGCCGTGGAAGATGTACTTGTCGCCGAGGTAAGCCCAGCGGTTCATGAAGTTGTACTGGCGCATGGTAGGCATCTGCTGGAATCCGTCGCCGTCGGCATCGTCGCAGTTGTCGTGGTTGAAGTGGCCGAAGAACTGCGTGCTCAAACGGTCGTTCAGATGCACGTTGCCCTCGGCGTTGGCCTCCATCGACCAGTCGTCCTCGGTGTAGAGGTCGATGCTCATGCCCTCCTCTGCCTCAGGCTTGAGATATTCCACGTTGATCTGTCCTGTCATTGCCTCATAGCCGTTGCGCACGGAGGAGTTGCCCTTCGACACCTGGATGCTGTTCATCCACGGCCCCGGCACGTAGTCGAGCGAATATGGCATCGACGCGCCACGGAAGTCGGGCAGGTTCTCGGTGAGCATCTGCACGTACTTGCCGCTCAGCCCGAGTAGTTTTATCTGTTCGGCGCCCGTTGCCGGGTCGCTGTAGTTGACGTCTACCGACGGGTTGGTGACGAAGCTCTCACCGAGGTTGCAGCAAGCCGCCTTGAAGAGCTCGCTTTTGTTGATAAGTTGTCCGTTGACTGCACCGCCCACACGGGTGATGCCATTCTTCTTTTTCGTAATCACCACATCGCCGATGTGCTGTCCCTCGACAGTCTCGACGGTGTCGGCAAGTTCGGTCGTCTTTACAGTCTGCTGCGCCTTTACTGCGGTGAGAGGCATGGCGGCAAGACTTGCCAATAATATGTTTCTATTCATAATGCGTTTATCCTTCTTTTTTCTTCCTAAATTGTTACATTACTGATAGTTATCACTCTGTTGTGTTTTTCTTGACTGCAAAAATACAACAAAAAA